>JARROY010000001.1:0-32845 GCA_037383445.1 Anaerolineales bacterium
CCGAGCGGATAAACCTGAAAGGCGGGCTGGCGCTGGTGGTTGGCAGCGAAGGTGATGGAATGCGCAGACTGGTGCGGGAACGCTGTGATCTGTTGATGCGTTTGCCCATGCGCGGGCAGGTCGAATCCTTAAATGCGGCGGTTGCTGGTTCAGTGGCGCTTTACTTGGCCTTGGCAGCGCGCATAGACTAAAATCCTCGGAATTAATGGGTGATAACCAATTGTATGCCTCCTGATACAGAATGCCTCTTATGCGCTCGGCAGTTTTAAAGAACCACCTGATTCAGTTCACCAAGCGGGTCAAACAGGAACTGCAGGTCTATCGAATCGTGATGGTGGATGAGAGAACTCCCTGGCTGGCGCGGGTGCTGCTCGGAGCTGCAGTGGGTTACTTGCTGCTGCCGTTCGACCTGATCCCCGATGCGATCCCGATTTTGGGACAGCTGGATGATCTGTTAATCGTGCCGGGCTTGTTTTGGCTGGCGTTGAAGTTGATTCCTGAAGAAATCCTCGAACAGGCTCGTCTGAGTGTGCAGACCGCAGGAAATGAAAGGCTGGAAGGGGACGAAACAGCTTTCTAGAGAATTTGAATGTGTCCCGATTCCGCGTATTTACCATTGACGCGCGGCCAGATTCACAGTAAACTTTTTCGCTGGCTAGAGACGCGGATATCTTGTCGGTGTCTTTTCATTCTGGTATAATCTTTTGGCTCGGAATGGCACCTTAAAAGATGATCACCAACAATCAGCAAAGCTGATTTTCCGCCACCATAGCTCAGTTGGTAGAGCAATCGCCTTGTAAGCGATGGGTCATCGGTTCGAATCCGATTGGTGGCTTGTTGTAAGCTGGCGAGTGAGGCTGAAGCCATTCAGCGTCGCTCCCTAGCCAACAACGGCTAGCATTATTGCCATGGGCAGGTACCCAAGCGGCCAAAGGGGACTGACTGTAAATCAGTTGTCAGACGACTTCGGGGGTTCGAATCCCTCCCTGCCCACAGAGAAGTTGCCATTGGCAACTTCTTTGAATGTACTTTCACATTCAAAGCGAGAAAACGGAGAAATTGATCCGATCAATTCCTTCGAGCAATCGGATTTCCGATTGTATGCCTCCATAGCTCAGGCGGTAGAGCGCATTCTTGGTAAGAATGAGGTCATGGGTTCGAGTCCCATTGGAGGCTCTCGAAATTAGCTGATGAAATTATAAGGAGATAGATTGATGGCAAAGCAAGTATTCGATCGAAGTAAACCACACCTGAACGTGGGGACGATGGGGCACATCGACCACGGGAAGACGACGCTGACGGCGGCGATCACGAAAGTGGCGGCGATGGCGGGGCACGGGGATTTTCGTGCCTTCGACAGCATCGACAATGCGCCGGAAGAGCGAGAGCGCGGGATCACGATCAACATTTCGCATGTTGAGTATGAGACCGAGAAGCGGCACTATGCGCACGTGGACATGCCCGGGCACCGGGACTACATCAAGAACATGATCACGGGAGCGGCGCAGGTGGACGGGGCGATCCTGGTGGTGGCGGCGCCGGACGGTGCCATGCCGCAGACGCGGGAGCACGTGTTGTTGGCCAAGCAGGTAGAAGTGCCGAGCATCGTGGTGTTTTTGAACAAAATTGACATGATGGATGACGAAGAGCTGCTGGAGCTGGTGGAGTTGGAGCTGCGCGAGCTGCTGGATGAATACGGGTTCCCTGGAGACGAGACGCCGATCGTGAGAGGGAGTGCCTTGGCAGCGTTAGAGAGCGAGAGCACCGACCCGAATGCGCCGGAATACGAGTGCATTCACGAGCTTTTGCGGGTGATTGATGAATACATACCGGAGCCGGAGCGCGAGATGGACAAGCCGTTCATGATGTCGATCGAAGACGTGTTCTCGATCAAAGGGCGCGGCACAGTGGTGACCGGGCGGATCGAGCGCGGCACGGTCAAGCTGAACGAGCCGGTGGACATTGTTGGGCTGCAGGATGAGATACCGAGCACGGTGGTGACGGGGATCGAGATGTTCCACAAGCAGTTGGAAGTCGGGATGGCAGGGGACAATGCGGGCTTGCTGCTGCGAGGTGTGGGACGAGAAGACGTGGAGCGCGGGATGGTGTTGGCGAAGCCGAAATCGATCACCCCGCACAAGAAGTTCATGAGCGAAGTGTACGTGCTGCGCAAGGATGAAGGTGGGCGGCACAATGCGTTCTTCACCGGCTACCGGCCGCAGTTCTACATCCGGACGTTGGATGTGACGGGAGAGATCACCCTGCCGGAAGGCGTGGAGATGGTGATGCCGGGAGACCGGGTGAACCTGAAAGTGGACCTGATCACTCCGGTAGCCCTGGAGCAGGGGTCCAGCTTCGCCATCCGCGAAGGCGGTCTGACCGTCGGCGCTGGCGTGATTACTGAGATATTGGACTAAACTATGGCAGTTAAGCAAAAAATCCGCATAAGATTGAAAGCATATGACCATCGCGTTCTCGACCAATCCGCCAAACGGATTGTCGAGACTGCTGAGCGAACAGGTGCAAGAGTAGTAGGGCCTGTGCCGCTGCCAACAAAACGAGAGCGATTTACTGTACGACGCTCAACGTTTATTGATAAAGATTCACACGAGCACTTTGAGATCCGGACTCACAACCGTTTGATTGATGTATTGGATCCGGACTCGAAAACCATTGATATGCTCATGCGGCTGAATTTGCCGGCTGGTGTGGATATTGAAATTAAGATATAATTGGCGTTTGCCCCAGGTTGCATTAGTCCTAGTGTGATCTGGCTTTACAACAAAGTTCTCTGGCATTTGCCAAAGAACGAATAGCAGTGAAAGAGCACATCTATCAGGAAGCATCCAATCCACGGCTTTCTGTGGATTTGCTGACTACACGGCTAAAGGATGATGGAGCCCAGCCCGGCTTACAGTCCTGCAAAATTTTGAAAAATTTAGGAGCACAACTGATATGTTAAAAGGGCTTATTGGCAAGAAAATCGGAATGACCCAGATTTTCGACGAAGACGGTGCCTCTGTGCCGATCACACTTCTCGAAGCTGGGCCTTGCTATGTTACCCAGGTACGCACACCAAAGTATGATCAATACAGTGCCGTACAATTGGGATTCGGCGAGATAAAGCCTGCCCGCCTAACCGGAGGTCAGTTGGGACACCTGAGCAATGCTGGTGCACCCCCTCTCCGGTTTTTGCGCGAATTTCGGGTAAAAGACCATGACCTGAAAATAGGCGATAAAGTCACCGCAGAAGTCTTTTCTATTGGAGATTATGTGGATGTGATTGGCACCAGTAAAGGTAAAGGTTTTGCTGGAGCGATGAAACGTCACAATTTCCGCGGTGGCCCTATAACCCATGGACAGTCAGACCGCCAGCGAGCCGTCGGTTCAATTGGCGCTACCTCTGGGACCGGACGGGTATTCAAAGGTAAAAAGATGCCTGGCCGGATGGGAAATGAACGTGTGACTGCCCAGAACTTGAAAGTCGTCCTGGTGGATGCAGACCGCAATCTAATTGGTGTTCGCGGTGCTGTTCCTGGATCTAAGGGCGGTTTGGTGCTGATAAAGGAGGCGCGCAAGCAGTAATTGCCTTGGCAATTACCACGCGAGGTAAACCATGAAAGTAGATGTTTACACACTTACTGGCAAGAAAACCAGCGAAACGGTTGAACTGCCTGCTGAAATTTTTGAAGCCCCCGTGAATGTTGATTTGATGCACCAGGCCTACATGCGCCAGTTGTCTAACGCACGACGTGGTACGCACAGTACCAAAGGACGCAGCGAGGTGAGCGGTGGCGGCGCCAAACCCTGGCGGCAGAAGGGTACCGGGCGAGCACGACAGGGATCTAACCGGGCAGCTCAATGGGTAGGTGGCGGAAAGGTTCATACCCCTAAACCACGTTCTTACGAGAAAACCATGCCCAGAAAGATGCGCCGGGCTGCCTTACGTTCCGCTCTGTCCGTCAAAGCTGCCGAACAGGAAATCGTCGTCGTGGACGAACTGAAATTAAAAGAACCGAAGACAAAAGAGATGCACGCTGCACTTCAAAAGCTGCTGGGTGAAGGTTCTGCACTAATATTGCTGCCGGAAAAAGGTGAGAACGAAGAACTCGTTGTTCGTTCTGCCCGCAACCTGCCTTATGCAAAAACTTTACTCGCCAGCTACCTCAATGTGCGCGATCTGCTTGGCTACGACAAGATCGTCATGCCGGCAGCAGTCATTGATGTGCTCTCGAGTCATTTAGGTAAATAAGGCAAAGAGAGGTAAATTATGACGACCAATCTTTACGAAATCCTTCGGCGACCGATCATCACCGAGAAATCCAATTTCCAGAACAACAAGCTCAATCAGGTTGTTTTCGAAGTTGCCGGTTATGCGACCAAACCGATGATCAAGGAAGCCGTTGAATTGATTTTCAATGTAGAAGTATTACGGGTCAATGTGAGTATTGCACCTGCCAAGAAAAAGATGGCTGGAACGAGCCGCCGTCTTGTAAATCGCAGGAAACCCTTTAAAAAAGCAGTCATCACGCTTGCCCCAGGCGATTCGATTGATATCTTTGAAGGGGTTTACTAATGGCAGTTAAGAAATATAAACCCACAACTCCCGGCCGCCGGGATATGACCAGCTACACCTTTGAGGAGATAACCTCCACTACACCAGAAAAATCTCTGGTCAAGACCAACCGCAAGCGTGGTGGCCGAAACAATCTTGGACGGATCACGGTCCGCCATCGCGGTGGAGGAAGCAAAAGAAAAATCCGTTTGGTGGATTTCAAACGTGATAAGCGCGGAATCCCCGCCCGTGTAGCCACTATTGAGTATGACCCGAACCGCACCGCCCGCCTGGCATTACTCAATTATGCTGACGGTGAGAAACGTTATATTATTGCCCCGTTAGGTGTGCGCGTAGGTGACTCATTAGAAGCTGGTCCAGATGTCGATATCCGGCCCGGAAATGCGCTGCCTATCGCTAATATCCCGACGGGCACCATGATCCATAACATCGAACTGAAAGAAGGGAGAGGCGGCCAGATGGTGCGCTCTGCAGGTGCTGCAGCCCAGCTGATGGCCAAAGAAGGCGATTATGCCCAGGTGCGCCTGCCCTCCGGAGAAGTACGTCTTGTCCGTCAGGTTTGCTATGCAACCATCGGACAGATTGGAAATGTAGACCATGGCAATATCCGGCTTGGAAAAGCTGGACGTAAACGAAATAAAGGTATTCGCCCGACAGTTCGCGGTTCTGCAATGAGCCCACGCGACCATCCACATGGGGGTGGTGAAGGTCGGTCTCCGATTGGTATGCCAAGCCCGAAATCCCCTTGGGGACAGAAGACCCTTGGATACCGAACACGCCGGAATAAGACGACAGACAAGTATATTGTCCGCAGACGTCGAAAGAAACGCCGCTAGGATTAATGGAGTTTGAATTATGGGACGTTCACTTAAAAAAGGACCCTTCGTAGATCCGAAATTGATGAAACGGATCGAGATGATGAATGAAAAAAATGAGAAAAAGGTGGTTCGCACCTGGAGCCGGGCCAGCACGATCTTCCCACAAATGGTGGGGCATACAGTTGCCGTGCATGATGGCCGCCGTCACGTGCCGATCTACATCACCGAGAACATGGTTGGACACCGGTTGGGCGAATTTGCTCCAACCCGAACTTTCCGCGGCCATGTTCAGGAAAGGAAAAGAAGGTAGGAGGTAACCAATGGCTAACGATTATAGAGCAGTCGCCAAAGAACTTCCTATTTCGGCGCAAAAAACACGCCTTGTGATCGACCTTGTGCGCGGCAAAGATGTGGTCGATGCGTTGAATACTCTGAAGTTTGTTCAGAACCGGGCAGCAAAACCTGTTTATAAAGTTGTTCGCTCTGCCATGATCAATGCAGAAGAAAACTTCGGTATCAGCCGCGGCAATCTATATGTACATAAAATCTTTGCTGATGAAGGCCGCACGATGAAACGTGGCCGTTTTGGCGGACGAGGACGATACAAACCGCGTCTGCGCCGCTCATCGCATGTGACCGTTATCTTGCGCGAGCGAGACGAGAATTAGGAATAGGAGTAACTATATGGGTCGTAAAGTAAATCCAATTGGCTTTCGCTTGGGTGTAAATAAAACCTGGGAAGGAAGATGGTACGCGGAAGGCCAAGATTACACAGAACAACTCCATCAAGACTTTGCCGTTCGCGACTTGATTAAAAACCATTCACCCCGTGCCGGGATTTCAAAGATCGAAATAGAACGCTTCCCTGGAAACGTTCGCATCTTTGTCCACACGTCAAAACCTGGCGTGCTCATCGGCCGCAAAGGCGAAAATGTCAAAGCGATGCGCAAAGAACTTGAAGTTTTGATTGGCAAGAAAATTGACCTCCAGATAAAAGAGATCAAAGATCCGGATCTGGATGCCTACTTGGTGGCGGTAAACATAGCTGAACAACTTGAACGCCGCATCAGCTACCGGAGGGCAATGCGCCGGGCACTCTCGCAGATTATGCGAGCAGGTGCCGAAGGTGCAAAGATTGAAGTTGCCGGACGTGTCGGTGGCTCCGATATGGCTCGCCGGGTTTGGCTGCGTGAGGGGCGGGTTCCGCTGCACACCCTGCGTGCTGACATTGATTATGCCGTTGCAAAAGCAGTTACCACCTACAGCGTGATCGGAATAAAAGTTTGGATCTACAAAGGGGAGATCCTTCCGAAACCCGAAGAAGAAATGGAAAGTACCGAAGGCGTTTACGTTAGCGAGTAAGCCCTGGCGGAAAAAAGAAATTAAGAGGTTTTATTATGTTGATGCCAAAACGTGTGAAATACCGCAAGCAAATGCGCGGCCGCATGAAGGGTAAAGCCAGCCGGGGCGCTGAGGTGCAATTCGGTGAATTCGGTCTGCAGGCATTGGAACCCGGATGGGTTTCAGCTCGCCAGCTCGAGGCTGCCCGACGTGCTATCGTCCGTGCTGCCCGCCGCCGCGGTAAAGTTTGGATCCGCGTCTTCCCAGATAAACCAATTACCCAGCGAGCGGCAGAATCCCGAATGGGTAAGGGAAAAGGTGCGGTGGAATATTGGGCTGCAGTGATTAAACCAGGACGGATCCTGTTTGAGGTTGGCGGTATGCCTGAAGAGGTTGCCCGCGAAGCGCTGCGTCGTGCCCGCTACAAAATCTCGGTGAAGACAAAGATTGTGGCTGCCCACGAAAGAGCAGGAGGTTCCTAATGAATGCTGCAGAAATCCGCGATATGAAAATTGAGGACATCCAGGAAGAATTGGATAATGCCCGTGAATCTCTGATGCGCTTACGTTTTCAGCTGACGACCGGAGAACTGACGGATCATAACCAGATCCGGTTGACCCGCCGCAATATTGCACGGATGATTACGATCATGAAGCAGCTCACCGATGAGCAAAATGAGAAAGAAGGTGAAGCATGAACACTCGTCGAAAACTAACTGGCGTAGTTGTAAAAAACAAGATGGACAAGACTGTTGTGGTGGAAATCACTCGCCACTACCGCCATCCGCTTTACCGCAAGGTAGTCACAAACCTCAACCGGGTAAAAGCCCATGATGAGCTTTCATGTTCTATTGGAGACAAAGTAACCATTATTGAGACGAAACCGATCTCCAAGACCAAACGTTGGGCTGTCATAGAAATTCTCAAGCGTGAAGAACGGCTTGAAGACATACCGGAGGCTTAATCATGATCCAGGTTGAATCACGAGTCAAAGTCGCCGATAACACCGGTGCCCGCGAACTTTTGGTCATCAAGGTATTGGGTGGCTCTGTTCGCCGCTATGGGCATGTGGGTGATGTAGTGGTCGCCACGGTAAAATCTGCCACGCCTCATGGTAGTGTCAAGAAAAGTGACGTGGTCAAAGCGGTAATTGTCCGGACGGCAAAAGAATGGCGCCGGGATGACGGCTCTTATATCCGGTTTGATGACAATGCTGCCGTGATCCTTGATACTGACGGTAAAAATCCTAAGGGTACCCGCATCTTTGGCCCGGTTGCCAGAGAACTGCGTGAACTTGGCTACATGAGAATTGTTTCTCTGGCGCCAGAAGTACTCTAGATCGCAGAATGATGAGAAGGTGAAGTATGAGTAAAAAGATGAAAATTAAAAAAGGCGATACCGTACAGGTGATCACAGGTCCGCGTGATGACAAAGGCAAACGCGGCGAGGTCATCCGGGTACTCCCAAAGGAAAACCGGATTGTGGTGCAGGGTGTCAATATGCGAAAGAAGCACCAGCGCCAGTTTCAGGCGGAAGGCCGCACCATGAATCCTGGGATCATTGAGTTTGAAGGATCCTTCGATATCTCGAATGTCATGTTGGTGTGCCCCAGCTGTGATGAGATGACCCGAGTCACTATCCGGAGAGATGAAAATGGATTACCGTATCGCGTTTGCCGCAAATGCGGTAAAGATATTGAATAGTTTGGAGAAAGACAATGGCGATGCGATTAAAAGAAAAATATGATAAAGAAATCACTCCAGCGCTCCAAGAAAGATTAAAGCTGGATAACGTGATGCAGGTGCCGCGTGTTGAAAAGGTCGTCCTGAATATCGGCATGGGTGAAGCGTTGGAGAATGCAAAGGCGCTCGATGCCGCGGTGGAAGACCTTACCAAAATTACCGGTCAGAAACCGATTGTTACCATCTCTCGGAAGAACATCGCGAACTTCAAGTTGCGTGAGGGACGGGCGATTGGCACCAAAGTAACTTTGCGTGGAGAAAGGATGTGGTCTTTCCTCGACCGTCTGATGAACGTTGCTCTCCCGCGTATGCGCGATTTTCGGGGTGTCAATCCAGACTCTTTCGATGGCAGAGGAAACTACACCATGGGATTTCAGGAACAGCTGATTTTTCCTGAAATTGATTATGACGAGATTGATAAAGTGCGCGGTTTTGAGGTGACGATTGTCACGTCTGCTGATAACGATGAAGGTGGTCGAGAACTGCTCCGAATGCTCGGCATGCCCTTTGGAATAGAAGGATAGAAATTATGGCAAAAAAATCTATGATTATCCGTGAATCCAGGCGAAAATATCCCGGCCGTGTCCGGAACCGCTGTAAAAAATGCGGTCGTCCGCGTGGCTATATCCGACGATTTGGACTGTGCCGAATTTGCTTTAGAGAATTAGCGCTCGATGGCAAAATCCCCGGTGTCACCAAATCATCCTGGTAGGATGGAGTGAGAAATGACAGTAAATGATCCCATTTCTGATATGTTGACTCGTATTCGCAACGGCATTATGGCAGAACACAAGCTGGTCTCGATGCCGAGTTCGAAGATGAAAACTTCTATCGCCCAGATTCTCAAAGAAGAAGGCTATATTGAAGGTTTTGATGTCGTGGATGGTGATAAACCCCACGTAAAAATATTGCGGGTTCGCCTTAAATATATTGGCGAACGACGCTCTCGTCGCTCCGTGATCGCTGGTCTGGAACGCATCAGTAAGCCGGGATGCAGAATATATACCAAGAAACAGGATATCCCGTGGATTTTCTCTGGGCTTGGGATTGCTATACTCTCCACCCCCAAAGGTGTGATGACCGGCCAACGCGCTCGTCAAGTTGGAGTTGGCGGCGAAATACTCTGTAAGGTTTGGTAGCCAATTGGCTGGCCAGCCTGCAAGAGGATAAATATGGAGGTTTTATTAAATGTCTAGAATAGGACGCTTACCGATTGAAGTGCCCGGCGGCGTTGAAGTGGAGATCAAAGGTACCCACATTCGCGTCAAAGGTCCTAAAGGCGAGCTCTCCCACACGTTTCCCCCGGTGATCAAGATCACCAAAGAGGATGGGATCCTGACTGTGGAGCGCCTTTCAGATGAGAAGTATCCCCGGTCCATGCATGGAACGGCGCGTTCGATCATCAATAATATGGTTGAGGGTGTAACCAAGGGATTTGAGAAGTTTTTAGAGATCCAAGGTGTTGGTTACCGCGCTGAGATGGATGGCAAAAAGCTCGTGCTGAGCTTGGGCTATTCACACAATATTGAGGTTGACCCGCCCGAAGGGATTACCTTTGAAGTGCTGGAACGCAACAATCTCATTCGAGTAGCGGGTTTTGATAAACAAGTTGTTGGCCAAATATCCGCCGAAATCCGAGGAACGCGCCCGGTTGAACCCTACAAAGGGAAGGGTATTCGCTACCGCGGTGAATACGTTCGCCGCAAAGCTGGTAAGGCTGGGAAGGTTTAGAGGTTGAGAAATGGCTAGAATTAATCGTAAAAAAGCACGCATCAAACGCCATCAGAGAGTGCGCAATCATCTCAGTGGTACGCCTGATCGGCCCCGCTTGGCAGTCTTTCGCAGCTTAACTGAGATTTATGCACAGGTCATTGATGATGAAGCCGGTACCACGCTGGTATCTGCCTCAAGCGTTGACAAAGAACTGCGCAGCCAAATGGCTGGCAAAAACAAAACCGAACAGGCTCGCATCGTTGGCGAAGCTGTGGCGAATCGCGCCAAAGATAAAGGCGTCTCGCAGGTCGTATTCGACCGCGGCGGATTTAAATATATCGGCCGAATTAAGGCACTGGCAGACGGTGCCCGAGAGGGAGGCCTTAAGTTCTAAGGCAGGAGAGACACATGAGCGAATATAACAGATCTGAATTTGAACAAGAACTTGAAGAACGTACCATCGATATCACTCGTGTTGCCAAGGTAGTAAAGGGCGGCCGCCGGTTCGGTTTTCGGGTAACAGTAGTGGTTGGAGACAAAGCTGGACAGGTTGGTGTTGGTGTTGGTAAAGCCAATACTGTTCCAGATGCCATCCGAAAAGCCACAGAGCGCGCACGCAAAGATATGCACCGCGTTAACCTATATAAAAATACCATCCCGCATGCCGTGGTTGGAAAAACAGCTGGCGCTCAAGTATTCCTAAAGCCTGCCTCACCTGGAACCGGCTTGATCGCTGGAGGTGGTGTCCGTGCGGTCCTTCAATCCGTAGGTGTGCAGGATATCCTGACCAAATCACAGGGTAGCGCTAACATCCTGAATGTTGTCCAGGCGACCATGGATGCCCTTGATCAGCTCAAATCGATTGAGGACACCGCTCGTTTGCGCGGTAAAAGGGTGGATGAATTGCTGCCTTATTGGGAGCGTAAACGTGGCTAAAGAAAAAGTACTTAAAATCACGTTGGTAAAGAGCCCAATTGGCTACTCAAAACGCCAAAAAGGCACAGTAAGTGCCCTGGGCCTTAAAAAGGTCAATCAGACCGTTGAACAAAAAGATACACCAGTAATCCGCGGCATGATCGCCAAGATCAGCCACCTGGTGCAAGTAGAAGAGTAGAGGTTAGTCGATGAAGTTACACGACCTTAAACCCAATGAAGGGGCAAAAAAGTCCCGCATCCGCGTGGCTCGCGGTACTGCTGGTCGGGGAGGGAAGACAGCTGGACGCGGCGTAAAAGGCTACGGCGCACGCGCTGGCAGCGGTGGTAAAATCTACCGCCAAGGCGGCAACCTGCCGTTCTACCGCCGATTACCGTTCAAGCGTGGGTTTACCCCGCCTTTTCAGCAGAATTATAACGAGGTAAACCTTGACGAACTGGCAGAATTCAAGGCCAATGCCAAGATTACCCCGGAAACTCTGGATGAAGCCAGATTGTTACGCAAAGCTGGTTTGCCGGTTGTACTGCTCGGACGCGGCGAAGTCAAGAAAGCCTATAAAGTTGCCGTGCATCGAATCAGCAAAAATGCACAAGAGAAGATCGAAGCTGCCGGAGGCAGTGTAGAGATTCTTGAGTTTGACTAGCAGACACAAGGAGAAGTATAGATGAAACGAGCTGGCTGGCGGTATTTGTGGACCGCTCCCGACATCCGAAGAAAACTGCTGATAACCCTGGGTCTGCTGATCTTGTACCGTTTTGTGGCACAGATCCGTGTTCCTGGTGTGGATTTGGCAGCGCTGGAAGCTGTTATGGGTGGAACTTCTGGAGCCTCCAACTTCCTCAACATGGTTAACCTGATCTCAGGTGGTACCTTGCGGCAGTTTTCCATTCTTGGTATGGGTGTTTACCCTTATATTACTGCCCAGATTATCATTCAGCTGCTTGTCCCCATCATTCCTGCCTGGCAGGCTCGGATGGAAGATGACCCGCGCGAAGGCCGCAAATGGATGGAAAAAAGTACCTATCGATTGGCAATTCTAATGGGTGCTCTAACTGCTTTTGGGCAGATTCAAGTTGTTTCCAACCTTGGTAACCTACCGATTATTCCAGGGTTTGGCTTTGGTGCGGATTCCGACATATTGCGTTCGGCGACGATCATCATCTCAATGACGGCAGGAACGATGTTCGCCATCTGGTTGGGAGAGTTAATTTCAGAACATGGTGTCCGCGGCCAGGGTCTATCCCTGTTGATTTTTGCCGGCATCATTGCTCAGCTGCCGTCCTCTTATCTGGCGATTTGGAATGCACCAAAACCGGCACCACAGGGATTGGGTTTGGATCCCAGCATTCGCTGGATCGGGATCGGTTCGCTGTTATTGATAACCACTGTGACGATCTTCGTGATTGTCTTTGTGCAGCAGGGGCGGCGAAATATCCCGGTGATGTATCCTGGACGCCGAGTGGGGAACCGGATGTCCATGCCGGTAAAAGGTACTTTGCCGCTGCAGGTTAATATGGCTGGGATGATCCCGCTGATTTTTGCATCTGCCTTGCTGCAGTTCCCTGGATTGCTGGCAGGGTTGATGCAGGGTTCTAATGCAACTTGGGTGACGAATGCATCTTTGTGGATATCTGCCAATATCACTGTGAACAGTGGAGTCTATTGGATTATCGACTTCATCTTTGTGGTTGGTTTTGCATTTTTCTATACGGACGTGCTGTTTGCCCAACAGAATTATGGTGAGAACTTGAAACGCTCAGGGGCTCAAATCCCTGGTGTAAGCCGCGGTGCTCCCACTCAGTCCTACCTTTCCCGGGTGCTGCGCAGGATCACTTTTCCGGGAGCATTATTCCTGGGAGCCATTGCAGTCCTGCCTTATATCTTTACTCTGCTCATCCCGGAACTGGCTCCGATACGGGGTGGCGGTTCTTTCCTGATCAACGCATCTGGGTTGCTGATTGTGGTTGGTGTTGTCCGTGATACTTTCTTCAACATTGAAGCTGAACTCAAAGTTCACGGATATGATGAATCGCTGCTTGTCAAGTAAACAAGGACTTTAGCAATGCCCGTTTTTATTGTGATGCTTGGTGCCCCAGGGGCAGGTAAAGGAACTCAGGCAAAACTGCTTTCCAAAAAAGTTGGGCTGCCACATATCTCATCTGGCGACTTGTTTCGAGAGAATATAAAGAACCAGACAGAATTAGGGAAATTAGCCACAAGCTACATGGAAAAAGGTGAGTTGGTACCTGATGATGTCACAATTGCCATGGTAAAAGACCGCCTAAGCCAGCCCGATTGTGCAAAAGGAGCAATTTTAGATGGCTTCCCTCGCACCTGCGCACAGGCTGAAGCGCTTGATGCCAACATGGAATCGATGGGCTTAAAGATCAACTTGGTGCCGTTCGTTCAAGTACCGGAACCGGTCTTGATGATGCGATTGACTGGGCGTTGGACGTGCAGAGAACATGGACATATTTTCCATACTTTGTTCAACCCACCCGCACAGCCAGGAGTCTGTGACCATGATGGATCTGAACTCTATCAACGGCCAGATGACTCCCCGGAAACGGTAGCCAATCGGGTTAAAGTATATTTTGACCAAACTGCACCGTTGATCGATTACTATCGTGAGAATGGGGTTCTGGTTGAAGTAAATGGCGACCAGGATATTGAAAAAGTAAACAAGGAAATCCAGGATGCACTTCCTGAAATAAACTGAACCTTAAGAGAGAAATAATGGCCTGGGAACGAAATGTAGTCATCAAAAGTCAGGAAGAGCTAGAAATCATGCGGGCAGCCGGGAGGATTAACGCCCTTGCCCTGCAAGCTGTGCGTGAGGCTATTGCACCCGGAATTACCACCGGGGCTTTAGATAAGATTGCAGAAGCAGTTATCCGAGATCACGGTGCAATTCCAGCATTTTTGGGCTATCCCGGACCAACGCCATATCCCGCGACGATCAATTCTTGCATCAATGAAGAAATGGTGCATGCGATCCCAGGGAACCGGATGATTAAAGAAGGTGATTTGGTTTCGATAGACTGCGGTACAGTCTATGAAGGGTTTGTAGCCGATTCCGCTTTTTCGGTGGGAGTCGGTGAGGTTACCCCAGAGGTGCAAAAGCTGCTGGATGTAACCAATAAAGCCCTCGAAATCGGGATCAGTAAAATGCGTCCAGGAAACCGGGTCGGCGATGTATCATCGGCGATCCAAAAATATGTCGAGAGCTTCAGCTTTCATGTACCGAGAGAATACACCGGGCATGGGGTAGGCCGCCAGATGCATGAAGGGCCGCAAGTTCCAAATTGGGGTCTGCCAGGAAGAGGGATGACTCTCCGATCTGGTATGACGATCGCTTTGGAACCCATGGTATTGGTAGGCACATTCCGTACACGTATCCAGCCCGATCAATGGACAGTTACCTCCATGGATGGTTCCCTCACTGCTCATGCCGAGCACAGTGTAGCCGTCACAGATGGTGACCCGAGAATATTAACAACAGTATAAAAATAGGCCTAGACGAAAAGCGAAACTAGAAGTAAAATGTATTGTTTTGGCTTATAAAAAGGAGTAAACCATGAAGGTATCATCCTCAGTAAGAAAAAGATGTTCACGTTGCAAATTTGTCCGCCGAAAAGGCAGACTGTATGTCATTTGCGACGATCCAAAACACAAACAAAGACAAGGGTAGAGGGTAGTTATGGCACGTATTGAAGGTGTTGACCTCCCGCGTGATAAACGCGTCGAAATTGGCTTGACCTATATCTATGGGATCGGTCTGAAAACGTCGCAGGATATTCTCCAGTCGACTCAGATCAATCCAGATACTCGCGTGCGAGATCTGACCGATTCAGACATCGCATTGCTGCGTGATTACATCGTGAGCAAATTGACGGTTGAAGGCGATCTGCGCCGAGAGACGCAGATGAATATCAAACGTCTGATGGAAATAGGTAGCTATCGCGGAATGCGCCATCGCCGCAACCTTCCGGTGCGCGGCCAGCGTACTCGCACAAATGCTCGCACCCGCAAGGGTCCTAAAAAGACCGTTGCCGGCCGCGGCCGCCGCAGAGGCGCAACCAAGAAATAAGCGCTGAGAAAGGATTATTTTAGATATGGCAAAAAGACCACAGCGATCAAAACGTGGGCCGCGAAAAGCAAAACGAACCTTATCCTCCGGCCAGATTCACGTCTATGCGACTTTTAACAATACCATCGTCACAATCACCGATCAGCAGGGCAATACTGTAGCTTGGGCAAGCGCCGGTGCGGTAGGGTTTAAAGGCTCTCGCAAGAGCACCCCATTTGCTGCCCGCCTAGCCATGGAAAAGGCACTTAAGACCGCCATGGATATGGGCTTACGCGAAGTTGATTTGATTGTGAAAGGTCCTGGACCCGGTCGCGAATCTGCGATTCGAGCCGTCCAGGCAACAGAATTACGAGTAAACTCAATTGCTGATGTAACTCCGGTGCCGCACAATGGGTGCCGACCACCAAAACGTCGGCGAGTATAACAATTATATATTCCGCGAACGCAGGAAGAAGTGAGGATTATTTTTAATGGCTAGATATACTGGTCCTGTATGTAAACTGTGTCGGCGGGAGGGAGAAAAACTCTTTCTCAAGGGCGAGCGTTGTTTCTCGCCCAAATGCGCGATTGAAAAACGCGCTTACCCCCCCGGACACCACGGACGAATGGCCCAATGGGCCCGTTCTAGAACTTCAGACTACGGCGCGCAGCTGCGTGCCAAACAAAAAGCCCGTCGAGTATACGGTGTGCTGGAACGCCAGTTCCGCCGCTACTACCGCCAGGCACTCAAGTCGCGTGGGCTTACTGGCCTGACTCTGCTCCAAATTTTGGAGTCACGACTTGACAATGTCATTTACCGCATGGGGTACGCAAGCAGCCGCGCCCAGGCCCGCCAGCTGGTGACTCATGGTCACTTTTTGGTCAATGGTCGCCGCACCGATGTGCCCTCAATGCAGATCAAACCAGGAGACGAGATCCAGGTTCGCCAAGGTTCCCGCTCCAAAACTTTGATCAAAGATTTGATGGCCATGGCAGAAGAGCGCAATGCTCCGGATTGGATTACCCGCAACTTGAATGCAATGAGCGGCAGTATCCTGCGTCTTCCGGAACGCACTGAAATTGAAGCCAGTTTGAACGAGCAATTAATTGTGGAGTACTACTCCCGATAGTTATGCTTCCGAAGGCAGAAGACTTTCGTCATCTGCTGGTAGGGGAAGGAATAGCCTGTGATTGTACTAAGTAATATGGTTACCCCGAGGATCGAGCGGGAAGCAGAATCTCGCAACTATGGGAAGTACACCATCAGCCCACTCGAGCGCGGTTATGGCTCCACTTTGGGCAATGCCATCCGGCGTGTACTGCTGTCCTCTCTGGAGGGAGCTGCGATTACCTCAATTCGAATTACGGATGTTCAGCATGAGTACAGTGATATCCCGGGAATCCGTGAAGATGTCATCCAGATCATGCTGCAGCTCAAGCAAATTCGGATGAAGTTGTTGGATGTCGATACCGCTCGCCTGCACCTTGAAGTACGTGGAGAAGGTGTGGTGACCGCGGCAGATATCATCAGCCCGCCGGAAGTTGAAGTTGTGAACCCTGATCTTTACCTGTTCACTTCCGATAGTTCCTCGACAAAACTTGAAATTGAAATGACGGTAGAACGCGGCCGCGGGTATTCTCCCGCAAATGACCGCAGTGGACGTTTGCCGATCGGTGAACTGCCTGTGGATGCGATCTACACCCCTGTAAAACAAGTCAATTGGGAGGTTGGTCAGGCCCGTGTGGGACAAAGCACCAACTACGATCGACTGATCATGGAGATCTGGACGGACGGTACCATTCCGCCAGAAGATGCCATGAGCACCTCTGCTGGAATTCTCATCGAACATCTCCGCCACATTGCTGGGGTTACTGAGATTTCTCTCGCCCCAGTAGAAGAAGAAGAGATCATCGATGGTCGATTAACCAGCGAGATTTACGAAACACCGATAGAAAATTTAGATCTGTCTGTCCGGGTCTTTAATTCCCTCAAGCGAGCAGGGATCATCACCGTTGGGGAAGTTCTTGAACTCCTCGAAAAAGGTGAAGATGCGATTATGTCCATCCGGAATTTTGGTGAAAAGAGTATGGATGAGCTCGTGACGAAGATGTCTGAAAAGGGGTATATGGAATCAGACGAAGCGGAAACAGAGGAAGAAGAGACCGCCGAAGCCGAGGAAGTTGAAGAGGCTGATGAGGCTGATGAGGCAGATGACTCTCCGGAGGAAGAATAATCATGCGACACAAAGTAGTTGGAAAAACATTAGGCCGTCATGTCGGTGCGCGTAATGCTCTGCGCCGGGTGATGGTAAAGCAGCTCTTTGAGCATGAGCGAATCCGCACCACGCGAGCCAAAGCCCAAGCTATTCGCGGTCAAGCAGAAAAATTGATTACTCTGGCCAAACGTGCTTTGGCAACCGACGACGCCCCCCGCATTGTTCATGCCCGGCGTTTGGCAGCTGCTCGACTTGCAGATGATGAAATCGTGCGCAAATTATTTGAAGAGATTGCACCGCGATATTCTGAACGCAGCGGCGGATATACCCGCATGCTCAAATTAGGCCGCCGTGAAGGCGACAGCTCGGAAATGGTGATTTTAGAGCTGGTTGAGTAATTGTACTTTTAAAAAGGTTCTCCCGGTTATACTGGGAAAACAATGGAACGTTACCAAGTTATTATAAGATACGATGGCACAGCATTCGGTGGAATGCAGCGCCAGGATAACACCCGTACGATCCAGGGCGATTTTGAAACTGCCCTAAGGAATATCGGATGGATGGGCAAGTCTATCTTGGCTGCTGGCCGGACAGATGCCGGTGTGCATGCTGCTGGTCAGGTGTTGGCGTTTGACCTGGAATGGAAACATACATCCCTGGATTTGTGCAATGCTCTGAACGCAAACTTACCGCCGGATATCGGTGTGCAGCAGGTGAGCATCGCCAAAGCGGATTTTCATCCCAGGTTTGACGCCATCGAGAGAAGTTATCGATACCAGATCATATGCTGCCAGAACCGGGACCCACTCCGGGAAAGGTATGCCTGGCGAATTTGGCCTGAACCGGATTTTGAGCTGCTGCAGGCTTGTGCGGCTGGAATAGTAGGAGAATATGATTTCTCCGCCTTTGGAACGCCGCCAATTCCTGGTGGTACCACGATCCGCCGGATTTACCAAGCAGATTGGGCCAAACAGTCTGATCAACTGGTGTTCGAGATTTCTGCCAATGCTTACCTTTATCATATGGTGCGCCGCATGGTTCACTATCAGGTTGGGGTGGGCCTTGGTAAGATACCGCTCGATGACCTTAAAGAGGCTCTCTTGGGTCAGGGTAACGAGATGATTCAGGGCCTAGCCCCGGCCTGTGGATTGTTTCTCCAATCTGTGCGCTATCTAGACTAAGTATCGTATCTAGAGGTATTAGAAAATATAAAAAGTGAGGTTGTTGTGGAAAAAACCTATCATCCAAAAGCAGGCGAGATAACCAAGGACTGGTACGTGGTGGATGCCAACGGACAGAACTTGGGACGTTTAGCTGCAAAAATTGCTCACACTTTACTGGGCAAAAATAAACCCAATTTTACCCCTGGGGTAGATATGGGTGATTTTGTCGTGGTTGTAAATTGCGAGCGGATTGTCGTTACCGGCAATAAGCTTGACGACAAAATGTATTATCGCCATACCGGTTACCCGGGTGGGCTAAAAGAAATCAATTTGCGTAATCTGCTGGAGAAAAATCCAGAACGGGTGATCCAGCAGGCGGTAAAAGGTATGCTGCCGAAGAACACACACGGCCGAAACTTGCTGAAAAAGCTCAAAGTTTATGCAGGCCCAGACCATCCGCATCAGGCGCAGAACCCGAAACCGTTGGAATAAGGAGTAAAAAATGGCTGAACAGTATTACGAAGGTATTGGACGTCGAAAACAAGCCAGTGCACGCGTTCGTGTGATGAGCGGCAAAGGTGATTTTATTATCAATGGAAAGACAGTGGATGAATATTTCACCCGTTTTGGTGATTTAGATATTGTGCTTTCCCCATTGACGGATGCCGGCTCCAAAGGCTCTGTGGATGTTTCCGTGCTTGTGCAGGGTGGCGGAGTGACTGGGCAGGTTGGTGCCGTTCGAATGGGATTGGCCCGTGCTTTAGTCAAAATGAACCCGGATGTGGACCGCGCAATGCGGCACGGCGGTCATTTGACCCGTGACCCGCGTGTAAAAGAGCGTAAAAAACCAGGTCTCAAACGAGCCCGCAAAGCGCCCACCTACACCAAGCGCTAACCCTTACAACGATCAACACACAACCTACGACCGCGGTGAATTTTCGCCGCGGTTTTTGGTATCATTGGGCCTGGTGGTTTACAGTATAATTTCCCGTCATCGGAGGTAGATATGCGGTTGTTTTTAATCAGGCATGGTGAGAGCGAATCGAATGCTCATTGGGACAAGGTGGTCAAGGGCTCTCAATTAAATGCCCATCTGACGAAAAAGGGTGTTGAACAGTCTAGAAAATTGACCACATGGATGGCGGAAAAAATCCCTCAAGTTGATGTGCTTTACACGAGTTCGCTGCACCGCGCGATTGAAACGGCAGAACCTTTAGCGAAACATTACCAGATTGAACCAGTCGTTGATCATCGCCTGCGGGAAGGTGGGTATAACTTTAAATCAGGTGATCCGATCGAAGATGACCTGCTCCCCCTCCACAAACTGGTGAATTTTCATGCAGATACTTTGCTCCGTTTGCCGAACAACCCCCCGGGGTTGAGTCTTTTAACGATTTGCGCACCCGGGTGGGAAATTTTATCAGTGACCTGATTGATAACCATCAAGACCAAACGGTGGTCGTGGTGATGCATGGATGGGTGTTGAATGCATTTCTGGATCATGTGTTTAACGTGGGCAGTTACCGTTCAGCCTATTTGTTTGCGGAAAATACATCGATCACCTATCTCGAATATTTCCATCCAAACCGGATCGGTCCCTGGTGGGTATATTTTGTTGCTCAGACACCACACCTGGAAGTCCTCCCAGATGGCTTGGTGACATTAAAGGTGGAGGCGTAATATGACTGGAATTGTTTTGCTGGGGCTAGGACCCGGGAGTCCAAACCAACTTACGCTTGAAGCCTGGGAGATCTTGCAGCAAGCCGATGAAATCTATCTGCGTACCCGCCAGCACCCAACCGTATCAGGGCTTCCGAAGGGATTGAAAGTGCATAGTTTTGATGATTACTATGAGGAGGAGAAAGACTTTACCCGGGTATATGAGCGGATTGTGGAAAGAGTGCTTGAATTAGGGCGCAGACCAGAAGGTGTTGTGTACGCGGTTCCTGGGCACCCGTTTATGGCCGAAACAACTGCCCCTGAGATCTTCCGTCTTGCGCAAGCCGAAGGGATTCCCGTGAAAGTGGTGGAAGGATTGAGCTTCTTGGAGCCAATATTTACTGCACTGCGCATAGACATGCTGCCGCAAACTGTCATAATGGATGCATTAGAGCTTCTCTCGGCCTACCATCCACCTTTTCCTCCCGATAACCCTGTATTGATCAGCCAGCTATATTCAAACGAGGTGGCAGGTGAAGTGAAAATCACCCTGATGGCGCAATATCCGGATGAACATAGAGTATTTCTGGTCCATGCTGCAGGTACCGCTCATCAAATTGTGGAACAAATTCCGCTGTACGAGATTGACCAGAGTCAGCATACAGGGCTGCTCACATCGCTTTATTTACCCCCTCTAGGCGATTTTACCTCATTTGAGGGGTTCCAAGACCTTATCGCTCATTTGAGGGCTCCAGAAGGTTGTCCTTGGGACAGGGAGCAAACCCACCTGTCTTTACGTACCAATCTTCTTGAAGAGGCTTATGAAACGATCACGGCCATCGACAATGAGGATCCAAAAGAAATGCAGGAGGAATTTGGAGACCTGCTCCTTCAGATTGTGCTGCAAACCCAGATTGCTTCCGAGGATGGTGAATTTACCATGGCAGACGTCATTCGAGGCATTCACACAAAGTTGGTTCGCAGGCATCCCCATGTTTTTTCTGATGTGGACCTGAGAGATGCCGAATCGGTGATAAAGAATTGGGAGAACATCAAAGCTGCTGAACGGACCGAGAATGGAGAACAGCACAAAGGGCTGTTGGATGGCATCCCACCGGCGATGTCTTCTTTATCTGTAGCGGATAATTACCAGCGGCGGGCAGCAAGGGTAGGTTTTGATTGGCCTGATATTGAAGGTGTTTTCGAGAAACTGGAAGAGGAGATTTCGGAACTGCGCGGTGCAGAAAACGAGGAATCCCGCACTGAGGAATTTGGGGACTTGTTGTTTGCCTTGGTGAACCTGGCCCGCTGGTGGGGGATTGATGCTGAATCAGCTTTGCGGGAGACAAATGCTAAATTCCGTCGAAGATTCAACGTTATCGAGGAGCATGCAAAATCTCAGGGGAAGACTCTGTCGGCCCTAACTCTAGAGGAAATGGATGCAATTTGGGAACAAACGAAAAGGAAATAACCCTTCGACTTAAATTTAATTCTTCAACTCACTTTTTATGCAGCAGGTTGGGAGGTTGGAAGTCTAAAAATAAAATTGCTTCCTTTTCCAATCTCGCTCTCCACCCAGATGTCTCCACGGTGAGCTTCGACCGCTAATTTACAGAAGTAGAGACCTAATCCAGTTCCCCGCCGGCGCGATTTTGTTTGCTGGCTGGTGAAGTATTTTTCGAATAATAGGCTTTGTTCTTGCTTACTGATTCCAGGTCCTTGGTCTTTGACCCCGACCAAAATACTTTGCTTATGTTCTGGGTCAGGTTTTGCCCATATCTCTATCTGACTTCCCTGCGGCGAATACTTAATCGCGTTGTCAATTATGTTGTGGAGTACGCGCTGGAGAAGTTCTTTATCTCCCTGGATGGCAACAAGATTTTCTTCGATCTTTTGAATAAGGGTCAGATTTTCCTGCTGGATTAATGGTTTAAAGCGGTCGCTCTCATCGTTGAAAATCGATCTCAGGTCGATTATCTCAGATTGAAGGTCCATTTCCCCAGATTCCAGTTTAGTAATGTTTAAAAGTTCATTGATCATATTCAACATCCGTGTACTGCCTTTTCTGGAGATTTCGACCATCTCCAGTAAGGCATCCGGGTCATTGTCTTCGATCAATACCTGAATCATATCCAGACCGCCCTGAATGTTGACGATCGGGGAACGCAGGTCGTGAACCAGCATTCGGGTGAGGTCTTCTTTGAGATTTTCCAGACGGATTTGTTCTGTAAGGTCTCGGAAAACACACAGCCAGCCGATAATTTTGCCGGATTTATCTTGTACGGGGGATATGGTTCGTTCTGTAGGAATCTCTCTGCTTCCATGAATTGTGATCACTTTTTGATGGAAATTTAGGGAATGGTTTGAGAGTTTTTCCAGGATACTGTCTTCGATCAGGAGGGCTGAAAGGGGATTGTCCTTGTCGGTAGGGATGGTCTTGTCCAGGAGAGTCCCCGGGGTGGTTTCCAGCATCTTGATCAAAGCCGTGTTTATTTCAATCACCTTCAGGTCGAGATTGAGCAGCATGATCCCTTCTGAGGTGGATCTGAGGATTGAATTCAACTCCTGGACACGTTTGGCCAGTGCATCATCCGTTTGGGTGTAGAGCCATGCATTCTGGATAGCCACAGAGGCTTGGGCAGCAATTGTATTGAGGATTTCAAGGTTATGCTGGTCGTAGGTTTTGGGAATTTCATCTTGAACTGGGTAAGACTGCACGGCAATTATTCCTACCGCCTGGTCACCAGCCATAATTGGAACACCTAACCAGGATAAAGCTTCTCTTCCAAAATGTTCGATGCCGAGAGATTCACAAGTTTCTTTCACATTTTTTTCGATCAGCAAAGGTTTTTTTGCTTGGATAACGTATTCAGTAAGTCCTTGTTTAGAAGTTCGAGATTGACCTTCTCTTTTTTGGTTATTTTCAAAAATTACTGGGAAGCTAACTTCATCGGTTTCAGAGTTCCAAAGGGAAAGATAAAAGTTATTGGCTGGCATTAATTTGGCAACTTCGCGATAAATCGATTCCCCGATAAATTTGATATCCAAACTGGAACTGAGCGACTGCCCAACAGCTTGCAGACTGCTGAGTTCATTTACTCTGCGTTCAAGGTCCTGGTGATCTTTAGCCTGATCTTTTAACAAATTAGAAACCAAAATGAGACTCAGTGCGATCATGATGAAAGGAATTGCCCCCAGTTCAATCAGGATCAGGGTCAGAAGGGGGGCAAATGCAATTGGAATGGCTTCATAAACTAAGATTCTTTTTAAATGATTAATCAAAGAGCGGATATGTGCTTTGCTGCGCATTAAGAGGAACAAACCGGCAATTAAATAATTAAAGCTGAGGTAAGCCAAACCTGCAAAAACGATGATTAAAAAATCGGTAAACGATTGTAGAGGAATTTGCCCATTAAAACCGAAAAATACTTCTCCAGCGGCAAATACACTGAAGACGTGCATGGTGATATTGGCGGTGGTGGTTCCAGCCAGCGAAAACCCTGATTCTTCAGGTTCCCATTTGTCCTCCCTGGGGATTAAACCTCGGATCAAACCATATAACAGGTCTGAAAAAATTACTGCAACTGCGGTGGGGATAATCCCGATTACCATGGTTGAGCTTAATGCCACCATCGGCATTAAAGATACGTCGCCAACTCCAATAGGTATATTAATATAGGTGGTTATCGTTATTAAAAAAGCAAACAGTATCCATTCAATCGTTGGAGCCGTAATTTGAGGGTTCCGGATATAGAGAAGAATTGTAAATCCAATCGATATCAGCCCTACAATGATTGATATAAGATTTCGCAGTCGACTGGTCATTTTTGTTACGCTTGACTTGTTTGATCCTTATATCGCTCGCCAGCCTGGATGGTGGTATCGAGATAATTTTGTCGTGGTGGTAGAGGACAGGTGGCAAACGGTGTAAAAGCACAAGGCGGGTTGTAGGCTTTATTAAAATCAATGATCACCGAACCCGATTGCGGGTCTTCGGTTTTTAAAAACCGCCCCGCCGGATAACTGCCTTTTCCACAGCTTTGGTCATGAAAAATGACATAAAATTTCCCATTCGGCAGGGTCTCAGCATCCAAGGAGTATGTTTGGCCGTTTAGAATAAATTCCAAGGCGCAATCCATAACCGTTTCATTAATGCCTCCTATAACATCTGGAATCTCTACAATTTTAGGAGGGTCGTATCGCTTGATGGCTGCTTTGACACGATATAAATTGTCTATCGGCCACCAGACCCGGCCCTTGAAGTTGAGCCGGTTGGGGTGGCTGACTTGTTTGACCCGGACTCCAATTCGCTCACCGCGCTGGATCACAAAGAAGGTAAGGTCTCCTAAGGTGAGGATGCTTGGGTTGTGATTAATATCTGATTGAAGGGGATGTTTTCCTTTAACCGATGTTCCATCAAGGTGGACTTCAACCTCTTCACACGCTTGAAAATAAACCTGTCCATTTTCCAGATAAAAATGTCCGACTTCCTGGGGTGCAGTATAAGGGGGCAGAATCACAGTACTGTTTACGGCGGAGCCCACAGAATTTGTTCCATTGTGCAGCCAGTGTAAACCAGCCAATGTCAGCCAGCCATCCGGGGCGCGCAGCTGCTGCTCTAAATTTGACCGGTATTCTTCGATTTCCTTGACGTAGCCATCAGTACTCATTGAATTGTCTCTCGGTTATCTGTTGAGCGGTTCAAATTTGGCCGTGAAATGACGCAATAATTTGGGTTGGTAGACGATCTTGTATCCGCTGATCTCTCCCGCATTTCCAGCGATCGATTTCAGAATCTCAACAACATAATCGAGATGGCTTTGTGTGTAAACTCTTCTTGGAATGGCCATCCGAACCAGGTCCAGTTTGGGGAAGATCTCTTTACCACTGTCTGGATCTGTATAACCAAAAGCAACTGTACCAAGTTCCACGGCTCGAATTCCTCCCTCAAGGTAAAGCGCAAGGGAGAGTGCCTGTCCCGGTAGTTCGCGTTGAGGGATGTGCGGCAGTAATTTCATTGCATCGATATAAATGGCATGTGCTCCCGGGGGTTCGATGATCTGAATGCCATTCTGGAGCAGTTTTTCTCCAAGGTAAGTAGTCTGTCCAAGACGATAGTTCAAATAGGGAATTTGAAGAGCTTCTTTGAATCCGACAGCCATCGCTTCCAAATCCCTGCCGGCCAACCCTCCATAGGTGGGAAAGCCTTCCCGCATAATCAGTTCATTGCGCACATTTTGGAAGAGCTGATCATCGTTCATGGCCAGGAATCCGCCAATATTGACAATCCCGTCCTTTTTAGCGCTCATGGTGGCACCATCCGCCAAGGAGAAAATTTCCTGGGCAATCTCTAATGGGGACTTGTCTTTGTAGCCGGGTTCGCGCAGCTTAATGAAATAAGAATTCTCTGCAAACCGGCAGGCATCAATGAAAAATGGAATCCCATATGCCCGGTAAGTTTCAGATGTTTGTCTCAAATTTTCCATTGAGATCGGCTGCCCGCCTCCGGCATTGTTGGTGATAGTGATCATTCCTAGAGGGATATTTTCTGGTCCCTGTTTTTCGATGAAGGTGCGCAGCTTATTAATATCTATATTGCCCTTAAACGGCACTCTAGCTGCTGGGTCATAAGCCTCATCGATGACGAGGTTAACTGGCCGGCCTCCCCGAGCACGAATATTGCCTTCGGTGGTGTCAAAATGCATATTGGAAGGGACATACTGGCCGGGTTTGACCATTAAGCTGGCGAGGATATTTTCGGCAGCCCTACCCTGGTGGGTAGGAACGAAATGCTTGAATCCAAATATTTCGTCGATGACCTGTTTGAGTCTATAAAATGAGCGTGCCCCAGCATACGATTCATCCCCCTGCATCATCGCCGACCACTGGTCTTGACTCATGGCAGCGGTACCTGAATCGGTCATAAAATCGATGTATACATCTTCGGAATGAAGGCCGAATACATTGTATCCCGCGGCCTTTAATGCATTTTCTCTCTCCTCCCTGGAGATTAACCTGATCGGTTCTACCATCTTTATCTTGAATGGTTCAGGGATATATTTTGTCATGAATGCCTCCTCAACGTACTCAAGTTTAGCATGCTTTTTGCCTTGAACAAAGTATAATGACCTTACGAATTTATCAAGTGTTTAGAGGTGATAAGGATGATTGAGATCCACCAACTTCCATTAGGCATGACGATGACCAACGCATATCTTGTTGGAGACTTGGAGACTAAGAAAGCGGTTGTAATTGACCCGGGGTTTGAGGGTGAGAAGATATTAAAGAAAGCTGAACAGTTAGATTGGGTCATTGAGGCGATTTGGCTTACTCATGCCCATTTTGACCATATCGGTGCCGTCGGTGCTGTGGCTGCCGGTCTCACACCTCCACCTGATGTGGCTATGCATCCAGATGATTTATGGCTGTGGGAAGTGCAGGGCGGGGCTCCGCTGTTTGGCGTGAGTGGGATAGACTCTGGGCCAAAACCCAACATCTTACTTGAAGACGGCAAGCTCCTGCATTTGGGGAGTACGGAATTTAATGTGCTATCTGCACCCGGGCACACTCCCGGTCATGTCATGTTTTACTGTAAAGAGGCTGGGGTGCTGTTCTGTGGAGACGTCATCTTTCAGAGCAGTATCGGGCGGACAGACCTGCCGCGCGGCAGCTACAGCGAGTTGCTCCAGAGCATCCGGGATAAGGTAATGACTTTACCCGATGAGACGCGCTTATTGGCCGGGCATGGTCCGGAAACTACTGTCGGTAGAGAACGGGTCTACAACCCGTTCGTCAATATGTGAGGGTATGATGAAAGCTTATATTGAACAATTGATGGATTATAACTACTGGGCGAATGGTTTGATTTTGAAATATACTGAAAAATTGTCAGAAGACCAGTTCATCGAGGAACGTACAGCTTTTGGGGATAGTCTTAAGGGAATTCTCACCCATGTTTTGTTTGGTGAACAGTTATGGCTAGACCGAATGCAGGGCAGGAAAATGACTCGAGAAGCCATGATTAAATTTTTCCGGCCAAATAAATACCCAACACTCAAACCAATGATTTCGGATTGGTTTGACCTCGAATTAAGCATGCGCAGCTATATGAGCGATTTAAACGATTCTCAGCTGCTAAGTACATTCAAATATTCACGAACAGATAGCGTGGAGTATGAAAGCCGGCGGGTGGATATTTTTACCCAAATGGTCTTGCATGGTATGCAGCACCGATCTGAATGTGCTGTTATCCTCACCAACTTAGGCCATTCACCTGGGAATATCGATTATATTGTGTATTTGCGAGGTTAAGTGATGGATCAATTTTACAGTGATTGTTTAGATCGTTTTGCTGTCCTGCATAATGAGATCAAAAAATCTATTCGCGGTCTTAGTATTGAGGCTCTGGATTGGGTTCCTGCTGCAGATGCTAATTCCATCAGCGTACTTGTCACACATTTGGCCGCTGCCGAGAGGTATTGGGCTGTAGATGCCGCTCTTGGAAAAACGTCTACCCGGGTGCGACCGGAGGAATTTTTGGTAAAGCAACTCAGTGAAAAAGACCTGATTTCGAAATTGGATTCCACATTCGAAGAGATCACTACAGCATATCAGGATTTAGAGATGGTTGATTTAAGCGTGATGCGCCAATCTGAGAATCGTGATACCGAGTTCACAAGCGGATGGGCAATATTGCACGCTTTGGAGCATACTGCTCTTCATCTGGGGCATCTTCAGCTAACCGCACAGTGGTGGAAAGAACGAGAAGGATCAAAGTAAAGACCTGGCGGCCGCCTTTCACCACCAGGTCTGATTAATCGAATTCGGTTTTGGGTGTGGACTATTTGGCGTAATCCACCGCGCGAGTTTCTCGCAGTACGGTCACTTTAATCTGCCCGGGATACTGCATTGTTTCTTCAATCTGCTTGGCGATATCCCGTGCTAAGCGGCTCGCATCCAGATCATCAATATCTTCAGGTTGGACAATGATACGCACCTCGCGGCCGGCTTGCAGGGCGTAGCTTTGTGTAACGCCTTTGTATGAGTTGGCAATTTCTTCCAAACCGCGCACTCGTTTAAGATATTGGTCTAGACTCTCTCTTCGTGCTCCCGGCCGAGCGCCAGAAATTGCATCTGCAGACTCAACAATGACGGCTTCAACACTTTCTTGTTCCACCTCATGATGGTGGGAAGCCATCGCATTCAGCACTGCTTTTGGAACTTTATAACGGGCAGCGAAGTCTGCACCTATTTGGGCATGTGTGCCTTCCAGGTTATGGTCCATGGCTTTCCCAAGGTCGTGGAGCAATCCGCCCATTTTGGCAATTTCGACATCTGCACCCAGTTCGGCGGCGATGACTGAAGCCAATTTAGCAGTTTCAACCGCGTGGTCGAGTTGGTTTTGTCCATACGAGGTGCGGAATTTCAACCTTCCCAAAACTTTGGTAATCTCTTTATGCAGGTTGGGCACGCCAGCCTCAAAAGCCGCTTCTTCTCCGGCTTCTTCAATAATCCGCTCAACTTCACTAGTTTCCTTTTGCATTGTCTTTTCGATACTGGCAGGATGGATCCGCCCATCATTGACCAGTTTTTGTAAAGTGCGGCGGGCAATTTCACGGCGGACCGGATCGAAGCAGGAAATGGTGACCGCTTCCGGTGTGTCATCAACAATCACATCAACCCCCGTCGTTGCCTCAAAGGCGCGAATGTTGCGACCATTGCGACCAATGATGCGGCCCTTCATTTCATCTGATGGCAGGGTTACCACGGAGGTGGTGATATCCGAAACATGTTCAGATGCCACACGCTGGATGGCTAAAGAGATCAGGTTACGGGCACGTTTTTCACCTTCTTCTCTTGCCTCTGCTTCAATCTGGCGCATGACGCGAGCCATATCACCGCGAGCCTCTTTCTCAACCTCTGCCAGCAGGACGTTGCGCGCTTCGTCAGTGGTCATATTGGAGATGGCTTGTAACTTTTCCATTCCTTGGTTATAGAGCTCATCAATTTCATTCGAACGCCGGTCCATTGAACTCTGACGTTTGTTCAGCCGTGCTTCTCTTTTCTCAATCCGGTCTGTGCGTTCGTCGAGTTCAGACCTTCTCCGCTGAAGACGATCGTCTTCCTTGTTCAGTTCCTGACGCCTTCTGTCTAATTCTTCGTCGACATTTTCTCGAATTTCAATTGCTCGATTTTTTGCCTCTAGTTCAATTTCTCGGGCTTCTTCTTTTGCAGCATTTACGATCTGTCCGGCTTGATATTCTTCATTTTTGATGGCTTGCATAATCATCAAATGCCGGATGAAGAACCCGACCCCGCCCCCAATTAAGGCAGCAATCACAGCGATTATTATTGGGTTGTTCATGGTTCTACCTCTTTATAATGTTAGTTTATTCATTTGTCTGAGAAGATATTTCGTCCCAGACTTTGGGCAGCACCTCGGAGATGATTCCATAGTGGAAACCTCTTCTGGCAAGGAAACCGTTCATCTTTTTTCTAAATTCCTGCCATTCTAGGTTTTCAAAGCGGCGTGCCCTCTTTCGGGCGGCTTTTAATGCCAGGACGCTTTCGTCTATGTCACTTAGGGCGTCAGCGATTACCTGGTCTTGGATCCCTTTTTGCCGCAGTTCCAACCGAAGCATTTGACTGCCCCTTGGGCGAAATTCTGAGCGGTTTTCCACCCAGGATTTGGCAAAATTTTGGTCATCCACTAAGCCGCTTCTTTTCAGTCGATCGATAATTTCTTCGATCACTGATTCAGAATGTCCATGCTTATTAAGGTTCTGTCTTATTTCCTTTTCAGAACGCGCTCGATAGCTGAGGTAATTCATTGCCCGTTGGAGAGCTATCTCAACATCGTCCTGAGAGTGTAGTTCGGCGATCTTTTCATCGGTGAGTTCCTGACCGGTTTGGAGCCAGCCTGCAACGATTCGAGATAAGCCGAAAGCGAATTCACCGTCTAGGTATACGTTTACCCGATTTTTGTTGCGTTTTTGCAGTTTGAGTGCGGTGATTTTTTTCGCCATAACTCACTTTTTAAATCCAAAGGCCGTGACGTCCATGCAGGTCACGGCTGGTTACGATAACATTCCAAAACAATGTTCTGGACGAATAATGGTACAGGTACTTACCTACGGCAAACCAAACTCGATAGAGTTGCTTTAGCTATTTTTATGGTTTGATAATTCTTCCCAGACTGTATCCTAATAGAATGTCTAGTGGTTCCTTTATTGTTAGCTATTTTGCCTTAATATTTCGTTTGTCAAGAAGCACGAATGCTTCTCTTGGTAATTTCCTGATTATCTTATTATCGTATCAGTCGTGGCCGCAGTGTGTGCAACAGCGGATTGCGGCCGGTCGCTGAGGAGTGGCTAATCATCCAACGGCATAAAACCGTCTGAGAGCGCATTTTCTCGGATCGAGAATTCGATCTCCTCAGCTAATTCAGGGGTTTGGCGCAAATATTCTTTGGTGTTTTCGCGCCCTTGCCCTAATCTTATCTCGCCGTAATTATAAAAAGAGCCGCGTTTGTCAACGATCTGGTACTCAACGGCGAGGTCAAGTATATCTCCAAACTTGGAGATACCTTCATTATACATTATATCAAATTCTGCTGCACGAAATGGCGCGGCAACTTTGTTTTTTACTACTCGAACTCTTGTGCGGCTGCCAATGATGTCGCTACCAGCTTTAATCGATTGGATCCGCCTAACATCCAGACGAACAGAGGAATAAAACTTCAAAGCCATTCCCCCTGTGGTTGTCTCAGGATTACCGAACATAACCCCGATTTTCTGTCTCAGTTGATTGGTGAAGATTACGGCTGTGTTGGTTTGTTTAATCACCCCAGAGAGCTTGCGCAACGCCTGGGACATCAGCCTTGCCTGAACCCCCATGGTGGCATCCCCCATATCTCCTTCCAGTTCCGAACGCGGAACCAGGGCAGCTACAGAGTCGATAACGATCACGTCCACTGCACCGGAGCGAACCAGGGTTTCAGTAATTTCCAGGGCTTGTTCCCCCATATCGGGCTGTGAGATGAGTAGGTTATCTACATCGACACCACAGCGAGAAGCGTAAGCCGGGTCCAGCGCGTGTTCCATATCGATAAAGGCGGCAGTTCCCCCCAGTTTTTGGGCTTCAGCAACAATGTGCTGACAGATTGTCGTTTTCCCGGACGATTCGGGACCAAAGATTTCGGTCACCCGGCCGCGAGGAATTCCTCCAATTCCTAAAGCAAGGTCTAATGATAATGAACCTGTCGGTATAGCCGCTATGTGTAGGCTGTGTGCCTCTCCGAGGCGCAGAATCGAGCCATCGCCATACCGTTTAGTTATGTCTTTTAGAGCATTTTCTAGTGCTTTGTTTTTGGCTTCATCCATGTGCTAAATTCCTTTCTTCGCACAAATACGTTTTTGATTCTAATCGATTCTGAAAAATTGTGAGGAATCCAGTACAGGATGTTATGTCAATCAGGGTCAAGTTTATTGCGAGGAGGATTTTCTTTTAATCCATAGCAGGACAAGTGATAATCGTTTATAGTTAAGCCGTTTGATTGGATACGAATTCTCATCCAGGTGGTGTTAAAAACCTGAGAAATGAGCCTTGGAGGTAACAAGTGAATTTACGAAATGCAGCCTTGGAATATCATCGTCAAGGTGGTAAACCCGGAAAAATATCGATCCAACCCACGAAACCACTTGAGTCCCAGAGGGATTTGGCCTTGGCGTATTCCCCAGGCGTGGCTGAGCCAGTTTTGGAGATTGACCGGGACCCAGCCAATGCTTATGAATATACTTCCCGCGGCAATTTGGTGGGAGTGGTTTCGAACGGGACAGCCATCTTAGGGTTGGGCAATCGGGGTGCTTTGGCTTCGAAGCCTGTTATGGAAGGCAAAGGGGTATTATTTAAGAAATTTGCCGATATTGATGTCTTTGATATTGAGGTAGACAGCCAAGACCCCGAAGAGGTGATCCGTGTGGTGAGGGCGATCGCTCCCACGTTTGGCGGGATCAATCTTGAGGATATCAAAGCACCAGAGTGTTTTCATATTGAACAAACGCTCAAAGAGATGCTGGATATCCCAGTGTTCCACGATGACCAACATGGGACAGCCATCATCACTGCAGCAGGATTGATGAATGCGCTGGATCTTGTGGGAAAGAATATCGGAGACATCAAATTGGTTGTTTCCGGCGCTGGAGCGGCAGGGCTTTCCTGTGTCCGCATGGCGATGATGATTGGAGTGAAAAAGGAACATATTTTCCTAAGCGACTACTATGGAGTGGTTTACAAAGGTAGAACTGAGGGGATGAATGATTACCTAGAAGAGTTTGCCCAAGATACCACAGCTAGGAGGTTGGATGAGATTATTGAAAATGCAGATGTATTTTACGGGCTTTCTGTTGGGGGTGTGTTAAAACCGGAAATGGTCAAGAAAATGGCGAAAGCCCCGATCATTTTTGCCATGGCCAATCCTGACCCGGAAATAAATTATGATCTAGCTAAGCAAACACGACCAGATGCAATTGTAGCTACCGGCCGTTCGGATTTTCCCAATCAGGTAAACAATGTTTTGGGATTTCCCTTTATCTTCCGGGGAGCATTAGATGTACA
>JARROY010000002.1:0-6925 GCA_037383445.1 Anaerolineales bacterium
GTGCCGGGTCGCTAGCCTTTATATAGTGCTGATTCAGCCACAGCAGTTTCTCGGTGTTGAAGGTGGAGGCTGCCTTGTTCACCAGCCGATCGCCAAATTTCAAGCCATCCAGTGGATGTTGGCGGACGCAGCTACAGAGATTGAGGCTGCCCGGCTGATGGTTTATCGAGCAGCCTTCGTAAAAGATCAGGGTAAACGCTATACCAAAGAAGCTGCGATGGCAAAGCTCTTCGCCACGGAAATGGCAGAACGTGTCTGCCGAAATGCTATCCAAATCCATGGCGGTTATGGGTACAGTAGTGAATATCCAGTCGAACGAATTTACCGAGATGCCCGTTTAATGACCATTGGTGAAGGCACCAGCGAGATTCAAAGATTGGTCATTTCTAGAATGGTTTTAGGGGAATAAATCATCTTTCAAGTTTAAATTTAATAAAAAGCGAGATTCAACTCTCGCCTTTTAGTTTTTCTGAAAACTATTTTACTTTTTAATATTGATACCTAGAGGAACAGGTTAATTACATCTTATGTCCCGCTTCGGAGTCAGGTTCCTCTCGCAAGAGAGCTACTGCATGGCTTAGTACAGGTGAAATCACATCAAAGTTTTCTTTTACTGCCTTTGGGCTTCCAGGTAAATTGATGATAATGACCTTTCCCCGAATGCCTGCTTCTGCCCGGGAGAGCATTGCGTGAGGTGTTATAGCCAAACTTTTTGCACGGATGGCTTCCACCAAACCTGGTGCACGTCGTTCGATGACAGATAAAGTTGCTTCTGGTGTAATGTCCCGTGGTGCAAATCCTGTCCCTCCGGTAGTCAGGATCACATCCACGTTACCCAATGCAGACCACTCCACCAAAATTTTTGAAATCTCAGCCATCTCGTCCGGTACAATCCCCGTTTGAGCAATCATCCACCCCTGCTCTTTTATCATCTCCGCCAACAATGGGCCAGAAAGATCCTCTCGTGCACCCGCATACGAACGGTCTGAAACAGTCAGGATAGACACTCTTAATTTCATTTGTGAAGGCTCAATTATTCGTCTTCCAACCCAACTAAACGGCGCCAGTCTCCATGGATGCCATCTTCAGTCACGCCGAAATAATAACGGTTGGTTTTCCTGTCTCGTTGAACCAGATCAAATATCTGGCGGTTGCCGTGCTTATATTTTTTTAGCAAGCCCAAATCACCCTGCCACTCCACATTTGCCTTATTTAATTCTTTTGGCAGATCAGCAAAGGCGGTAATTGCATAATGCCATAAGCGGCGAGCTGATTTCACGGTCACATTTTTAACCACATTCCCATTTCGTAAATCCCGTAAGGTGTAAAACTTTTGTTTGTTACGTTCGATTTCATCCACCACTTCGACACCGGTCCTGGGAGCGATGTTTTCCTCGGCTACTACCTCCACAGGTGGCTCTGACTCCGTTTGGGAGACATAGCTGACTGCATTTTCCTTATCAATCACTGTCGAAAAGGACTGAGCCCGTTTAACGAGATTCACAATTTCATCCCGAACAGCCAGGTTCGTTTCTGATTCTTCGCGAATATAGATTTTATTATCGTCAACGGCGTAAGGCGGGTCTTCCCCACGGGGGATCAGAACCCGAAGGATGCTCTTCCCTCCGGTCTTGTGAGTATCAATCGAACAACTCAATGGTGGGCTAATCCGAGAGTTAATTTCTTTCTCAAGCTGTTTAATCGCTTGCGAGGGATTGCTGATGCCAGTTACTGGAGCATTAACATCTTTACTCAGCCCGACATAAAGTGTGCCGCCATTCGCATTAGCAAAAGAACACACATCCGCAATGATTGCATATAATTTGCCGCCGCGCACAGTCATTTGCTCATGAAAATCTTGGATAATATTAGCACCTTCTTCACGGGCAGAGCGGATAAAGTCAAAATCTGGTTTCGTTCCTCGGAAAAACGCAGCAGTCGTGTGCTTTCCACGCTTTTCTAAATCTGTTACTTCCAAGGCATGGAGATTGGCATCCTGAGTAAAAGCAATCTTGGTTTGCCCGCCAAAAGGAAAGCCTCGCATCGCCACTCCATTTGAGGAATTTGCATGTGCCGCGATTGCTAACCCACCCGCTTTGTTAATTTGTTCATACGCGCTGAGCACATCTGCAGATGCGCCGACGGTTACTGTTCCCTCATCTAAATGAGATGCGGGAATATTCAATTTTAAAAGGATATGTTCAATCTCTCGTATTGGAGTTTCCTGTGGAAAGATGCCCAGGATATGAAAACCAAAAGTTGCTGTAAACTCAAATCCTGGCAGCACTAAAATTTTATCTAGCAATCGTTTATATTCCGCAAGCGTGGCTGATTCCTCCGGCAAGATTCTTTTAAGAGAAGCAAGCAATTCGAGATTTTCAATCTCCTCCATCATTTTACGGTATCCAGCCACAGTGTTGTGGTCTGTAAAAGCAATTATCTCTAACCGTCTTTGTTCAGCCTTTTTTAAAATATCAAGATAATTAATGTTTGGTTCCTGATAATCACTTGATGCAGGAGTATGCAGATGGAGATCCATTGAATACCATTTTCTAGATGGGTTAGGTTTTCGTTTAGCCATTTAATTTACCTGCCCTATCAATTGTTTTACTTTCCCAATCAGTTCCTCCGGCATATATGGTTTCATTAAGAAATCATCTGCACCAGCCTTGTTGCTTTCGTACCTTTTATCCATTCCAGATGACATAATCACCTTTTTCTTCTTTAGTTGGGAGTCATGTCTCAAAACCATAAGGATTTCAATACCATCTTTATCCTCAAGATGAACATCCATCAGGATTACATCCGGGTCTTCCTTTCGAATATCATCAACAATCGAGTCAAATTTATCAATCTTTACGACTTGGAAGCCTTCCATGTCTAACAATGTACCTAACAAGGTAAGCATTGTTTGGTCATCCTCAATTAACATTATTTTTGTCATAATTCTGCTTTCTTCATTGGTATAGATTGAAGAGGCGCCCCAAGTTATTTCTTTTTGGTTGATTTAACTGGTTCAAGGGCCAAATCCAACACATCGTCCATCATCTCAACTAGATGAAAATCGAGGTCACGCCTAACTTCATCTGGTAATTCTTCCAAATCAGCTTCATTTCTTTTTGGCAGAATCACCATTTTTAATCCTGCGCGGTGCGCAGCTAACATTTTTTCTTTTATCCCACCGACCGGCATTACCTGTCCCCGCAGAGTAATTTCACCAGTCATTCCCACATCAGCCTTAACTGGCCGACCGGAAATTAGAGATACCAAAGCTGTAACAATTGTCACACCTGCCGACGGTCCATCTTTGGGTTGAGCACCTGCTGGGACATGCAGGTGAATATCTGTCTTTTCAAAAAAGTCTTCCGGAAGGCCTAATTTAACACTGTTTGCCCGGACATAGGATAAAGCCGCTTTAGCCGATTCTTGCATCACATCACCCAAAGACCCGGTTAGTTGGAATCCCTTGTTGCCAGGCATACTATTCGCTTCAATAAACAATACTTCACCCCCTACTGGTGTCCAGGACAGACCAGTAGCAACGCCCGGCAGTGAGGTACGGGAGGCGATCTCTTCCGTGTGGAAAAACTTAGGTCTTCCGAGGTATTCTTTTAAGTGTTCGGGGCTGAGGTCAAGTGTTTCCTCATTCCCTTCTGCCACATGTGTAACAACTTTACGGCATACAGAACCGATTTCTCGCTCCAGGTTACGAACCCCTGCCTCACGAGTATACGACCGAATAATTGCCAGGATCGTCTCATCGCTAAAAGATATCTCTTCTTCTCTTAAGCCATTCTCCCTCAGCTGACGCGGGATCAAGTATCCTTTAGCGATTTCAACTTTTTCTCCTTCGGTGTAGCTGGAAATTTCAATGATCTCCATTCTATCACGCAGCGGTCCCGGTATTGGAGCAAGCGTATTGGCCGTCGTAATAAACATTACTTGAGATAAATCGAAGGCAACTTCTAGGTAATGATCCCTAAATTCATTGTTCTGCTCTGGATCCAATACTTCCAAGAGGGCTGAAGCAGGGTCTCCCCGGAAATCGGTCCCCAATTTATCGACCTCATCTAACATAAACACCGGATTGCGGGATTCAACTCTCCTGAGTGCTTGTAATATCCTGCCTGGAAGGGCACCAATATATGTTCTGCGATGCCCTCGAATTTCAGCTTCATCACGCACGCCACCTAAAGAAATGCGAACAAATTCACGTCCTAATGCTCGGGATATTGACCTTCCAAGAGATGTTTTTCCCACTCCGGGCGGACCTACAAAACAAAGGATCACACCTTCACGCTCTTTACGAATCAAGTCTATTTCTGGCAGAGCTTCAAACTCATCTTTGCGGTCCATCCTCAATTTGCGAACAGCCAGGAATTCCAGCAATCTCTCCTTCACATCCTCCAAACCGTAATGATCTACATCTAAGACTTCCCGGGCGTGTTTAATATCCAGATTATCCTGCGTAACCTTAGACCATGGGAGATTTACAAGCCAATCAAGGTAAGTTCTTATGACCCCATACTCCGCAGAAGCGGTTGAAAGACGGGCTAACCGGTCTAGTTCTCGAAGCGATTGCTTTTCAGCTTCTTCCGGCATTCCTGCTTCCGAAATCTTTTTTCTAAACTCATTGACCTCTGCAGTTTGATCGTCCTGCTCACCAAGTTCGCGCTGGATGGCTTTAAGCTGTTCTCTGAGAAAATACTCCCGCTGCATCTTCTCTATTTCTTCACGAGCTTCATTTTGGATTTTTTGACCAAGCTCTAAAACCTCAATTTCGTGCGCCAAGATATTTGTAAAAGTATGAAGTTTTTCGGCAACCGAGTCAATTTCCAATAAGTTTTGAGAATCTTCCAAATCCATCCGCTGAAAATTTGCTACGCTATATACTGTTTGCAGAGGATCATCAAGATTTGAAATAGAAGCCACCAGTTCTTGTGGAATTGAGGGCACCATCTCGGCGATGTGTTCAAATTGGTTCCGAACATTACGAGCCAATGCTTCTAATTCTAATCCCCCATCTTCCAATAATTCCGGATAAGGCTCAATTTTTGCTCGAAGATAAGGTTCCTCTTCTGTAAATTCTTTCAATCGGAAGCGAACCAAACCTTGAACCAACAAACGGATTGTCCCATCTGGAGCACGGAACAAACGATGGACTGTGGCGACTGTTCCTACCGTATATAAATCATCAGGTCCCGGGGTTTCAAGATCTGGATTCTTGGACGCTACCAAACCCACCATCCGATCACTGGCGACCACATCATCCACCAATTTTATTGATCGCGACTGACCAATCGTCAGTGGTACCCCGGTATGGGGAAATACAACCACTCCTCTTAATGGAAGGATCGGGAGTTCATCTGGAATCTCTGGTATCTTTGGGGATTCATTCTCGCCTTCTTGATATCCATCGCCTTTGGTTTCATCAGATGACACCCTTGTGATTGTTGGATTAAATAAAAACTCACTCCATTCTTCTTCTCCTCCCTCCATCCAACTCAACATCTCAAGCAGCTCATAAAACCAACGCGAAATTGACATCGTAGCAATCACCAAAAAAATTTATAGCTCATCTTTTATATCCACATGGCTGGGTTTGGCTTTGGGTAAAATGATCTTCAAAAACCCGTCGGAATAATTTGCTTCTATTTGGTCAGAAACCACTGGTCCAGGCAATTCTACACTCGTCAAAAATTCTCCTGAAGAAATTTCCATTTGATAATATGCTCTGGCGTTATTTGGAACATTACGGACACCCCTAATCAGCAAGGTGCGATGTTCTAAAGAAATAGCGAACTCTGCCTCCCTCATTCCAGCAATTTCAACCTGAACGATATATGCTTCCTCAGTATCATACAGATCTGTTGGGGGCTGCCAAATATGCAAACGAGCAGACCACTTTTCATAATTCGAAGAGAGCACAAATTTTGGTTTTTTGGATGACGATTGCTCTGGAGAGAACCATTGATATTCTAATTCTTTCATTATTACCTCCGGGCTCAACTCCCGACATCTTTAGGATAGCACATTTTTTGCAACGGCGATTACTTCTGCGTAATCGGGTTCGTCTCCTAATGCTGGCATATATGCTACATAACGAATCTTATCATTCTGATCTACTACAAAAATTGCTCTCCGCAAAATTCTACGTTCTTTGACCAAACATCCATAATTCAACCCAAATGATGCCTCCATATGATCAGAAACCATCATCACTTGGTCAATTCCAGTACCCGCACACCAACGAGCTTGTGTATATGGCAAATCCATGCTGATTGGAATAATCACGATATCGTCATCCAGGCTGGCAGCTTCTTCATTAAATTTGCGGGTCTCTCTATCACATACCCCTGTTTCAATAGAGGGGAGAGCAGCGATAATCCTTACCTTTCCTTTTGTCACTGATAAAACATCAATCGTTTCCCATTTCAATGTTTGCGCTTTGAATTCAGGGGCTTGTTGTCCTTCAATAATGTCCTCGCCCAAGATGGTTACTTCTGATCCTCCAACAGTAAGGAGGCCAAATCTCTCGTTTGCCATTAATAATCTCCTTTTATATTATAGTCTCAATAAACTTTCTAGAGCCAATTCTAAAATAATACCCTTCATTTTTTTAATTTAATTGACCATGTTATCGCATCGAATGCAAGTAAATATTATTTTACTTTACACAGGAATAATCCGCACACCCAAATACATCATATCCACTAAGGAATACTTGTGGGCAGATTCAAAATATTGATAAACAATGATAATTAACAAATTCAAAATCACAGTGTAATTTAATTCGTTTTGATTGGGTTATTCGGAATGGAATCCCGGGAATTTTTTCTCAACAATTAATCGTTTCAACAGATGAGGTTGCACAATCCAGCTCACACAATAATTATAATCTGACACATTCAATTCTCGGTAATTG
>JARROY010000002.1:7008-30848 GCA_037383445.1 Anaerolineales bacterium
ACCAGCGTCTTTCTCCTTTTTCTTGGAAAACCCGACCGGCTCTTTGTATAAGTGCATATCGAGTATTTCCATTTACTAAAGCTTCAAAAAGGGGCTTATTTTTCAACCACTTAGTTTCCTCAATGAATTCGTCATACCACACGTCAGATTGCCTATTCGCCAACTTCTTAATCACCGGCACAGGTTTTTCAATGTTTTTATCTACGCCTATAAACTCATAAATCTTCAACATTTCTTCTGTAAAATTTTTTGCTATGTCCTCATACCAAATTTTATGATGCTCCTCAAGATATGCGGCAAGCAATTGTTCAAATCCCTCATCAGATACAAGTAATTCATCTAGGCAGCACTCAATATGGAGTTGATCGTATTGGGGCGGTACAATGTACTCTTGATTTACTACCATCTCTTCTTTTGTTGCCTTCCAGATTCCTGTTTGCATTCCTTTACTATAAGATATTGCTTGCTTGATTTTATTCCTACGTTTTAGAAATAAATATTTTACATTTGGAAAAAAGATTTCGATGGTCTCGAAATCATTTAGATCTTCACTCTCAATTCCCACAATTTGTCGAAGAATAGATATAAAAGTGTTGTATTGCTTCCATGTGATCTTTACCCCAAAAACATCGTTGATAGTAAGGGCTTGATACGCTTGTCGAAAATAACCAACAGGATCAGAAGGATCTATTTTCCAACCATATCGTTCATTTAATCTTTTTTGATTATGATGAAATGCTTCAAATGGATTTCCAAAAGATATACTTTGTAATTGGGTTGTGATTAGATTGCTACCGGAACGGGGTGAAAAGAACAAAATGTAAGAATTTCTTGGAATTGGAAAATCCTCGAATTCTATCAATATTTGCTTTCTGATAGCATCAATTTTTTCCTTGTTCATAAATATTCTCGTACAATCAAATCCTACGAATGGGACTTGAAATTAAAAATTATCCAATGTTGGTAATTCTTTATATAGATGTCTGGAATTAATTTTGAATAGAATACCAGCTAATAACCTATTAGCAGCCCTCGATAAAAAATTAATAATTATTTTTATTAGCGCCCCCGGAAGGACTCGAACCCTCAACCTACGGCTTAGAAGGCCGACGCTCTATCCATTGAGCTACGGGGGCTAGTTAGTGTGATTCCAGTAACTTATTATACTCCCTCGATAAGATAATGAGAATTAAAAACCCAGCCTACTTACTCATTAGAGGACGAATCCCCCGATATACCCGAGAACCCGATAGCATTCTCAAAATTTGCTTTGGGTCCCGACCCAACTCATCCCCCAATTCTTGAATTGTCATTGGTGTATTCGCATTCTTCAGGAGCAATCTAAAGATCGCTTCTACCAAAGCTGTACGGGCTTCTAAAAAGTTTTCTTGCTGTGCCGTATAGGTTATAACAACATGCTGTAAACCATCCACTTGGTGGACTTCTGCAGTCTCTGGGTCCACCCAATCGACCAATTCATTGCCGTCGATAATAGACGCGAAACGCTCTAGGGCTTCTTCACTCAACAAACTTCGGAGATGTACTCGCCATTCGCGATCATTTTCTTGCCACCATTCAAAATCGATATGAAAGGGTGTCTCTAATGTCGGTTTTACCAAACTAAATTTCTTGCCTTCAAACACCTTCTCACCTTTACCCTTCTGCTGAGTCATCGTATCTAAAATGTAAATCACCTACATGATCAAACCAAGGTCTAGATGAAAGCAACCCTAAAATTGGTCCTGGGGGACAGCGATATACCACATTTACGGCAGAATATAATTCAGCGGCGTGAACATGAGATTGAGGGTTAAGTTTCGCTAAATCCCGCAATGTATCTACAACAACTTGTTCAAATGGAAGGGGAGATTTTTCCCTCTTCTTCCATGCTAAATCCAAGGCAGTGGTATCTGCCGGCATAGTAATCATCATCCAATCGTCATATGTAGTGGAAACAGGCTGCTTAAGCATGGCATAAATGATTCCACCATCTGCTCCGATTAAAGCTGTCCGGACCCACTCTTTCGCAGAACGATGCGGTTCGGTTCTCACAATCACCTCACCCGGATTTTGACCGCGCTCCAGCAAAATTTTTCCACCAGGCATTATTCCCTTATCCAAATACCAATCCCTAAGCCCATATACATAGCGTTGCTGCAAAACTACCCAACCAGGAAAATCCTGTCCGGTTTCACCATCGATCAACTTGAAACGCACTCGAGGAGATTCATACGCCGTTGGAAAATATTGAGCCAGGCGCGGTGACAATGGCAAAGTGCCAGCCCGCCAATGTGGGAAGATCAAGGTCACGACAGCTTCCTGTTTAGGATTCCCATTTGCGGGCAAATTTGGAGTAAGCTCATCATCTAACCGGCGCTCCAGTTCGATCATTTGCTCATCCAATTCATCAAAAGGTAACTCAATTGGTGAATATCGCAGGAAAAGAGGGATGTTCTGTACATCCTCTGGTTCCATTCTTTTTAGAAACCAAGCGACTTTTCCTGCACTCCCCACTTCATCAAAACGCTTGTCTTCCTGTAACGCCAAATCTAGAGAGAACTCAGCTAGTTTCTTGTTTACACCTTCGGGAAGATCAACCTGAGACAAAATTTCAGATGTTGAGAGAGGTCCACCACCAGCCATGTCCAAGACCGCTTCAGCTAAATTCAAGTTACCCAAATTAACTTCGACCAATAATGCCCTAGGAAACCACCTACCTGCAATATAAACAAAATCATCATGGCTTTCAAGAGTTTCTTTCAGCTTATCGGCGATCACATCTCCGAAGGTATCAACAACTGCAGTAGGACTTAATAAAGGGTCTCGTTCGTCAATGGTGGGCAATATATTTAACTTGTGGTTCTCTAAACCTGAAGCAAATTCTTTCTTTTCCCCGCTTTCAAACTCAATCTCAATAACCTTGTAACCTTCTTCAGAATAATCCCGAGCATCCCGGACGTTTGTAACAAAGCCAGTGCTCCAATCAAGATTAGGGAAAACTATTTTCTCTCCAACTTCAAATAATTCTTTCGGAAGGTAAGGTTTTCCGCCCTCACTGCGCTTGCTTTCTGCTGCCTTTTGTTCCCGTTCAAGCCGGTTCTCGACCAAGATTTTTACCAGATCAATTACTGTCAAAGGGGTCTCAACTTCCAAAAGATGATGGTATATTTCCTCAATATCATCTTCTTGCAAGCTGATTGTTTCCCAGTAATCAGGTTTCAATGTAAATGTTGCTAAAACCATAAACAACTACTAGGCTATAAGATTATTTTACTTATAACCTTTTACCTCCAAAATTATTATATTCTATTACTCCAATTTCATATTATACTCTATCATACTGAGTAAACAAGACCGAAGTCTAAAAAGGTGGCATAAGTATGACAGATAGAAAATGGGAACTGGTAGCTGTGCTCCAAGACCCAATCCAAGCAGAAATATTAAGAGGCTTACTGGAAGCCCAAGGGATTACCATACACATCGTAAGGGAAGGTTACCAAGCTGCAATGGGAATTGCCAATCAGGCAAGCGTCCATATTGAACTGCTTGCACCAAATGACCAGGCAGATGAAGCCAGGCAAATCTTGGATGATTACAATGCCGGGAAGTTCTATCAAGATGATGATTGATTAATCTAATTAACTAGTCTTTATCAAAACTCGCTAATTATTTTTATCATCTTGGGGCAATCAATTCATACTGATATTATTTAGATACCTTATAAGGCAATTTAAGGGAACACCTCAATCAACCAATCATAGGGTTCTACCTGTATGCCTCCAGCCCACAGCTCCCAATGAAGATGAGCGCCAGAAGACCGTCCAGTATTCCCAACCTTACCAATAATTTGCCCAGGTGTTACCATATCCCCCTCTTGTACAAGAATCTCCGATTGGTGCCAGTACCCGGTAAAAATCCCCCAGCCATGATCGATGATCGTTGCGTTTCCCCGGACCTCTAAAGACCCGGTAAACACAACTCGACCTACCGCTGGTGCAATAACATCCGCACCTTGTCCTCCACCAAAATCAATCCCTGAATGGAAATATGTATAATCTGAACCATTATAAGATCGTCGAGTCCCAAAGAACGAATTGATATAAATGTCAAACGGGGTAGGTTTTTCGAAATAACCCGCCCATAATTTTTCTGGTGTCACCTGCGTGGTAAACGTCCGGACAAAGGCAGTTTCGGCATTATCAACCTCTTCATTTAGGTACAAAGGATCAACCGTGATCTTCTCACTTTCATAATCTCCTGTCTTTACCCGAACCAACTGTGAAAATGAGAAGCTGCTGCCATCTGCTAACGACCCTTTTAATGAGAGCATATAAGGACCGGGATCGGTCATGACATGAACACCCTGTAATGCAACGAGATTCTCGTTATATTCAAAAAAATTAAGCGTATGCCCTAAAAACTCGCCTGATAATTCATTAACCTGTCTCTCTGGACCAACCTCTAATACAGTTGTTTTTCCTTGGATAAAGTCGCCTTTCCTAACCGCTAATGTTAATGGAGAGGGCAATCCACCTGGACCAGGTTGATTGGTTCCTGGAAGAAAGACAATATCCCCACGAATGCCGGTCCAAAGGCCTCTAAATTGATTTGCAGCTGCAACAGTCCAAGGATTTTCACCGGTCTTAGCAGCCAGTCCCAAAAAAGACTCCCCCGTGGATATCGCTGCTCTGGCTGATACCAAGTCCTCTCCAATTCCTGTGGGCAGCATCAATGGATATCCAGCATAAACCTGGGACGGACTTACAACCCCGCTCACCCGACCTAAATGTGCATCATCAAGTTTATAACGCCTGCGCAAGCTTCTAAAAGTTTCCCCAACCGGCACATCCGTTACGTCAAGGACCCCTTCAATCCAATCCACTCCTGGCAGAATCAGCACATCGCCAACGAAAAGTTGATTTGGATTGGAAATCCCATTTGCTGCGGTAAGTTCATCCACGCTGATATTAAAGCGAAGCGCTATTTTACTCAATGTATCACCTGGTTGAACGACATATTGAGCATCCTGTTGTTCTTCTTGGGCATTTACTGGCAAAGCGACAAATGTGAACAGAGAGAGGACAAAAAATAAACTGAAAATAAAATTACGATTCATAATCTAAAATTGCGATCTTGTCTCCTAAGTTAAATTCTTTCAGCCTGGACGGAGTAACTTCTAAAATATATCGTGCTGGTTGTTTGGGAGATTTAATCCCCACCCATTTTTTGACCTCAGCAGTATCCACAACTGAGCCAGCCTGGTTAATCCATACCACACCCAGATTGAAAGGAACTGCAAACATGTGAATGGCTGAATTCACAATACTTTCCCCAGGTTGAACCAGCAACAGCCCCCAATTTTCAGGAATCCCACTCCGGAACATTAACCCTTTAAATCGACAAAGAAATGAATCACAATACCCTGCGGTGAGTTCGGAATGCAGGGCGGTAGTCTTGTTTTCTATACTAACATTGCGCATTTAAATATCCAAAGCTAAAACTAATAATCTGCCGCCCGATTGAGAATTTGGTCAATACTATCCAACAATTCCTGCGGACTGAAAGGTTTGGAGATATAATCATCCACCTTTGCTATATGCAACCCAAGGACTTTGTCAATACTTTGGGCTTTTGCGGTCACTACAATCACAGGTATATTTTTTACATCCTCGTCCGCTTTAAGTTTCTGGTACACTTCCCAGCCATCCATATCTGGCATCATTAAATCCAACAAAATCACATCCGGCATGTGTTCTTGGATGATTTGCATTGCCGCCATCCCCCCGTGAGCACCAATCACTTCATAACCTTTTCTACCCAGAATTAACCGGATAAGATCAATCATTTCGGGTTCATCTTCAACACAAACGACTCGAATTGTTTCTTTATTATCCATATCAAGATTCCTCCCGCAATTCAGATCTTCGCGGTTATCGGGCAGAAAGTTTACCACACACGATAAGGAAAAGTGCCCTTAAACCAACCCGTGCATTCACGAAAAGATCCATAGGTATTAACCACTAGACTACAATAAAATGATTATAGCTCCAACTTCACAAATTAGACAATCAAAGATCAATAATAATTTTTTATCAAAGGATGTGTGAAAATTCTATACAACTGGATGGCTTTGGTTTTACTGATTATTTTTCTGCTGGTATAATTTCTGAGCAATTAAAACCGTAATAATAAGAAAGGCAATGAACATGATTGATGCCAATGCACTTAGAAAAGGTGTAACTTTTACTATCGACAGTGAACTTTACAAAGTTTTAGAATACAGTCATAACAAACCCGGCCGCGGATTAGCGACGATCCGGGTTAAGGCATTGAACCTTCGTTCGGGTTCAATCATTGATAAAACTTTTAGTTCCAGCGAAAAAGTTGAAGACGTTCGTCTTGATTACCATACTGCACAGTACTTGTATACGGATGGAATGGATTTCCATTTTATGGATACCGATACTTACGAACAGCCTTCCATTTCCACAACAATTATCGGAGATGCTGCCAATTTTCTTATCGAGAATATGGAAGTTAAATTAACCTTCTACGAAGGTGAGGTTCTCGATATCGATCTCCCAACTTCGGTTGAATTGGAGGTCGTTCGAGCAGAACCCTCTGTCAGGGGAGATACGGCGACCGGTGTTAACAAAAAAGTCGAAACTCAAACAGGCCTTGAGGTATCTGTACCAGCCTTCATCGAGGTCGGAGACGTCATCAAAGTAGATACCCGGACGGGGGAATACATCACCCGGGCATAGCCTCGATGGGTTAATCCATTTATGAGAACTCCTGCTGGAAAGGAATGTGAATACTTTTACGGTGACTACTTCCGTGGTCGATCTCTGGAGGAATGCCGCCTATTAAAAGACCAGGGCATTTCCTGGGCTCCTTATCTGTGTGAGGATTGCCCGGTGCCGGAAATCAAAATGGCCAACTCGTGTAAGCATTTAAGACTGATTCCCAACTTAAAACGCCCTATTTTTTTCTTACGCCCTCAGGTACAAATAAGGGCTTACTGTACCAAAATTGAAGAATCTGTGGATGAACCACGCGTTGGCTGCAGTCAATGTCACCCCAAAATCAACGAATTTGTGATATTACCCGATGAACCTGACACTCCTGATCGATCTTGATGACACCCTGTTGCTTCACAGCTCAGAGAGATTTCTTCCCGCGTATCTTAATGCACTCTCTAATCATCTCTCAAGCGTTGCTTCACCTGATCTGATTCAACAGAATCTATTGCACGCAACCTACGAGGCGATCTCCAATTTGGATCCAGAGACCACTATCAAGCAAACATTTGACCAAAATTTCTATCCTCAACTTGGGACCACTCCAGAGCACTTACAGGACTCAATCCTCGATTTTTATAATAACGAGTACCTATCATTATCCCCAATTTCATCTCCTGATCCAGATGTCATCGATTTCATGAAAAACTCTATTGAAAAAGGATACCAGCTAGCCATCGCTACCAATCCTATATTTCCAAGGATCGCTACATATCAGCGTTTGAGATGGGCCGGTTTACCGCCCGAAGATTTCCCATATTCATTAATCACAACATATGAGGACTTTCACTTTGCTAAACCACACCCGGCGTATTACATGGAAATACTCGCCCAAATGGGTTGGCCGGAAAATCAGGTTGTTGTAATTGGCAATGATTTTGAGAATGATATTCTCCCTGGCAAAGATTTAGGGCTCGCAACTTATTGGGTCACAAATGACTATACGAAAATGTCTTGTGCTTTAAAACATGGTGCAGGAAAGCTCAAAGACTTTCACGCATGGTTAGATATTCAAACTGAAGACTCGATTACACCCGATTTAGGAGGATTTAATACCAGCTTGGAAACTTTTCGCTCAACGCCCGCAGCCCTCCTGACCTTTCTTAATCTTATCCCATTAGATCAATGGAAAAGAAAACCGAACCCCGAGAGTTGGAGCATCACGGAAATTCTTTGCCACTTACGGGATGTTGATATAGAGGTTCATATCCCACGATTTAGAATGCTCCGTGATATCCCCTCTCCATTTCTAACCGCTGTGGATGCTGATACCTGGGCGGAAGAAAGGAATTACCAACAGCAAGATGGACAACAAGCGCTATCCGATTTCATCGAAGCTAGGAAAATATTGGTTGACCTAATAACTGATCTTCCGGATACTGTCGTACAAAAAGATATCCGTCACACAATTTTTGGACCCATAACTCTGGATGAAATTATGCGAATTGCAGCCAGACATGATCGGTTGCATATCCAGCAAATACATACGACAATCGTCTAATTTTTATAATTTATACAGAAACCCCCTTAAAAATCAAGAAATTACCGGGATTTTTAAGTAAAAGATATAAGAAATCCATAAGAAACATCGTCTATATTTTTGTAAACCTTCGTAATACAATAAAGGTTGGTATAATCTAAGTAATAATAAGTTGTCAAACAACCTCTGATAGACAGATTTCACCATTGGAGGATCAATAGTGAATAATACTAGAACTAGAATACCCATTTTTTATCTACTGCTTTTTGGCGTGATTATCGTTTTGGTTTTCATGCAATTTATGCAGCAACCCAACCAGCAAGAACCGCTGACAATCAACGAACTTGCAAGAGACATCAAACTTGGGCAAGTTACACGGATTAATGTTGCCGAAGATGATTCATTACAAGTAATATACGGTACTGGTGAAGGGGCAATTGAACGTGAATCCAAAAAAGAACCAAACTCGACTTTGGTCGAGCAATTGGTTGCCCTTGGTGTCACTACCGAACAGTTAGAATTTGAAAACGTTCAGATTAACGTCACCTCTCCGAGTGCTTTAGTAAAGATTTTCAACTTCCTCGGTTATCTATTACCGGTCATCTTACTCAGCATTCTATTCTGGTTTGTTTTCCGGCAAGCACAAGGCAGTAATAATGCCGCAATATCGTTTGGAAAATCTCGTGCCAGAATGTTTACTGGTGACCATCCTACAATTACATTTGATGATGTAGCTGGAGTAGAAGAAGCCAAAGAAGATTTGGCTGAGGTCGTTGAATTCTTAAAAGAACCCGAAAAATTTATTGCCCTTGGTGCTCGTATCCCTAAGGGTGTGTTACTGGTAGGTCAACCTGGAACAGGAAAAACCCTGATGGCCAAAGCCGTATCTGGTGAAGCTGGCGTACCATTTTTCTCAATTTCTGGTTCAGAATTTGTGGAAATGTTTGTCGGTGTCGGTGCCAGCCGTGTTCGCGATCTTTTTGAACAAGCCAAACGCCATTCTCCATGTATCGTCTTCGTAGATGAAATTGATGCCGTCGGACGTCAGCGGGGTGCAGGGCTCGGTGGCAGCCACGATGAACGAGAACAAACTTTAAACCAGATCTTGGTAGAAATGGATGGGTTTGATACGGATACCAACGTGATCATTATTGCTGCTACGAACCGTCCGGATATTCTTGACCCGGCATTGATGCGGCCAGGACGTTTTGACCGCCGAGTGGTCCTCGATCGACCAGATGTGCGAGGTCGAGAAGCAATCCTAAAAGTTCACACACGTGGCAAACCAATTGCTCCTGAAGTAGATCTCGCCCAACTAGCTCGTGCTACACCGGGGTTTGTTGGCGCAGATTTAGAGAACCTTGTCAACGAGGCAGCTATCTTAGCCGCACGCCGAAATAAGAAATCGATCGGACAAGACGAGCTGCGCGAAGCCATTGAGCGCATTATGGCTGGTCCAGAAAGAAAGAGCCGCCTAATCAGCGAGCCGGAGAAGACCATTATTGCTTACCACGAAGCCGGACATGCGATTTGCTCACATGTTTTACCTAATGCAGACCCAGTCTACAAAGTGACAATTGTTCCTCGCGGGTTAGCCCTCGGTTATATGTGGGGGGTACCTGAAGAAGATAGAGAAATGGTGAGTAAAGCCAAATTACTAGATTCAATGATTACCACCCTAGGTGGTCGAGCTGCCGAGGAAATAGTTTTTGATGATATTACATCAGGTGCTTCTTCAGACTTACAAAAGGTGACTCAAACCGCGCGCAACATGATCATGCGTTTGGGTATGAGCAAAAAATTAGGCACCAGGGTGTATGGACAGAAAGAAGAACTTGTCTTCCTTGGCCGAGAAATTTCCGAACAAAAGGACTATTCTGAAGCCATTGCAGAGCAAATTGACGAAGAAGTTCTCGACCTGGTCAATGAGGCCTATAAAAAAGCAAAAGCCCTGTTGACCAAATACGAAGATAAACTTCACGAGATTGCTCAAAAACTGCTGGAAGTTGAAACTCTTACCAAAGAAGAATTTGAGGAAATTTTCCCCTCACCTGTTGAGAAACGAATTGGTGGAACACCTATCCGCATGAATGGAGCATCCGCCTAGGAAATTCAAGAAACTATAAAAGTAAAAAAGCGCACATATGTGCGCTTTTTTACTTTTATAACAGATATTCAATCCTCGAGAATCTGCCAACCTTTTTCTAGAGCAATCTCCCTAAGATTATCATCTGGATAAACTGCAACCGGATGTCCTACAAGTGTAAGCAGTTGAAGATCTGCCAGGGAATCCGCATAGGCATAACTATAATCCAGATCAATATGAAGTCCTAATTCTTTTATCTTTTCCTTTACAAGCAAGGGTTTATTTGCACCTTGGCAGGCAATCCCCTCAGAACGTCCAGTATACTTGCCGTTAATAATTTGATGTTTTGTCCCCACCGCAAAATCCCCACCAACCTCAGCAGCTATTCTTTCCAATAGACCTACAGGACCGCCAGAAACGAGGAATATTTTAGTTCCTTTTCTTTTATGCTTTTTAAGCAACTCAACAATATCCGTTCGCCATTGACCTTTTAATCGATTTTCAATCACCCACTCCCAAATATCAGCGGCCTGCTGTATCGTAAATCCAGCAAAATGCCAGGATAAATTTTTTGCCCAAGCACTTCGGAAAGTCACTTGGGAAACCAAACCTAATCGGTGCAGACCATATAATCCATAATGAACCCAAGAAAAGAAATAATACCGACCAAGCCGGATACGATTTTCTTTAAAATAATCTAACAAACCGGCCCAAACTCTATGTTTTGTGAGTGTGCCATCAACATCAAAAAAAGCAGCCTTCATACACCCTCCATAATGTATCTCATAATAACAATGATATTATGTATTTTTATAATTTTACGGAAATAGTTAACCATGAATCATCACAAACATTTTCCCATCAAACCAAACAAAATGAAATAAACCGACAAAGGGCATCGCAATTACGATGCCCTTTTACAAATACTAACAAACACTACTCTTGATTTTTTCTCTTCCACAGTAGCTTGCTCACCAGGTTTCAGAACCACCCAAGCCTTAACCGCTTCCCCACTATTGGGATCCGGGATTCCCCCAACTCCAACTTCCAAAACAGCTGGGTGAGCAGAAATGACTTCTTCAACCTCACGAGGCCAAACTTGGAAGCCACCAGGTTTGATCAGTTCTTTCTTCCTATCTACAATAAAGAAATAACCATCTTCATCCATATAGGCAATATCACCGGTATACAGCCAGCCATCCCGCAAGGCATTTGCTGTCTCTGTCGGCATATTATGGTAACCCTTCATCACTGTAGGACCTTTCAGAATCAATTCCCCAATTTGGCCTGGAGGAAGTTCTGTCACTTCGTCGTCTAGGTCAATAATTTTGCAGTCGATATCTGGAAAAGGCATGCCAATTGATCCGGTTTTATTTTCCCCTACCATAGGATTTGAGTGACTGGCAATCGGCGCTTCAGAAAGTCCGTACCCTTCTGCCAATTTACCGCCGGTGATCTCTTCAAATTTTAATTTCGTTTCACGCATCAATGGCGCAGAACCAGAGATACAGTATGCGATGTTGCTTAAATCATACTTCCCAGCAAGTACGTCCGGATTGTTATTGATGGCATTGTACATCGCAGGCACTCCAGGATATACCGTTGCTTTGTATTTTGTCGCGTTTTCCAGTACGTCTTTAATGTCTCTTGGATCTGGTACCATTACGAAGGTCGCTCCGATTTTTGTACCATACATTAAACCTACGATCATCCCATAACCATGGTACATCGGGATCGCCATCAATACCACTTCGTCACCTTCCCGAGTATTTGGGTTCCAAGCATGAATCTGGTAAGTATTGGCCACTATTCCATAATGTGCGGCTACCACACCCTTAGAAACTCCAGTCGTCCCACCGCTGTATTGAAAAAGTGCTGTGTCATCTGCAGTAACATCAATCTGAGGTCGGTCTTCAGGTTTGTGCTTTTTGATCAAATCTTGCATCCAGACATCATTATCTCGCAATTGCACTCTAAATCCGGCTTTTTTCTCTTTAAGCAATGTGAACAGCAACTTCATCGGCTGCGGCAGGGCTTCTTTCAAGTTGGTGACCACCAATTGGCGAATCTTGGTTTTATGCTGAATCTCCTTTACCTTTTCATAATTGTTGGTCATCAAAATCATGACCTCTATCCCGGCATCATTGACTTGGTATTCTATCTCACGCTGTGTGTAAAGAGGATTCGTTGCAACCACTACACCCCCAGCTTTCATAATTCCATAAAATGCCATCACAAACTGTGGTGTGTTTGGAATAAACAGACCCACGCGATCGCCTTTTCGAACCCCACACTCATATAATCCCGCAGCCAACTGATCCGTCAATTCGTCCATTTCCTTGTAGGTGATCTCAGCCCCCTTGAAAATCGTGCACACTCGATCAGGGAATTTTTTTGCTGTTTGTTCCAAAAGCGCATAACCTGGTATCCGTGGATACTCAATCGTGGCTGGAACTCCTTCGTCATAATGCTCTATCCAGGGTTTTGTGTTGGTCATAAATTCCTTTACCATGTTCTCCTCCTCAAAGAATTAAAAAAGGCCATTAAATCCAGTATAGTTTTTTCCAAGAGTCATGTCAATCAATATGACATTATCTATCCATTTAAAAATTGCGTAATTAGTGTTTCAATCTCAGAGTGTGTGTTATCAGACATTTCAAACCAATGAATCTGATCATCGTTTGGTTTAAACCAAGTCATTTGGCGGCGGTAAAATTTCTTGGACACTTTTTTAATCTCTTGAACTGCAGCATCCAATGAAATTTCTCCAGCAAGATAAGAAGATAATTGGTTGTATCCCAACGCTGTCATACTCGGTAAATTCCTTGAATAACCCTTCTCCAGCAAAGTTTGCACCTCCTCTACAAATCCATTTTCAATCATCGCATCGACGCGGGTTTCAATCCTGAGATCTAATTCTTTTCTGGGTCGGTTTAATCCAATTTGTAACACCCGGTATGGAACAGTCTCTCTTTGCCTTAGCTCAGAAAATTTGCTTCCAGTATTGAAAATAACCTCAAAAGCCCGAATTGTTCTGCGAACATTTCCTGGCAAGATATTTTCAGCCGCATCTGAGTCCACAACTTTTAAGCGCTCATATAATCCCTCAGGGCCAATTTCCTCCTCCACCCATCTGGTGAGTACCCCTCGCATGCGTTTATCAGGTTTTAGTTCAGGAACAACCCATCCATCAGTAATTGCCCGGATAAACTGTCCGGTTCCTCCTACAAGGAACGGTATCCTTCTTCGCTGCTGAATATCTTCAATACTCTGTGTTGCATGGCGCTTAAATTTTCCCAGGCTCCAGGTTTCATCAGGATCTGCAACATCTATCAGGTGATGCGGCACTTTCTGCCTCTCCTCAAGACTTGGTTTTGCAGTTCCAACGTCCATTCCTCGATAAAAAAGACGCGAATCTGCAGAAATTATCTCACCATCAAACTTTTTTACCAGAGAAAGAGATAACGCTGTTTTACCAACTGCAGTGGGTCCTAGAATTACTATGAGAGGTGGTTTCCGCTGGTCATTTTTATACATTAGGAAACAGCCTTATATCTGGGGAATCTTTTATTTCAGATATTTGTATGGCAATAACATCCATCTGCCAATCCCCATCAAATTCCGGATGAGATTGCAAAAATGCTTTAGCTGAATCAATCATGTGTGCAAGTTTTTGATTTGTAATCGCTTCCTCAGGATGACCAAATTGTTTCGTTCGCCGTGTTTTTACCTCCACGAAATGGATGTGATCGTCCTTACTCGCAATAATATCAATCTCACCATATTCAGTGAAATAGTTGCAATAAATAACCTGATATCCTTTTTCTTCCAAAAAAGATTTGGCCACATTCTCCCCCCATTTTCCTAATTCCTTTGCCGTTCTCTTTTTGCCCATATTTAATATCATACAATAAAAAGTGAGATGGGTTGATAAAAATCTATCCCATCCCACTGTACTAAGAGAAAATTCATATAACTTTTAATTTTGGACAATACGAATGTTTCCAACTCCACCGTCAACATACAACTCAACTTTATCTGGAGATGAGCTGTAATCCTGCGAAAAGTAATTTTCTCCTCGCTGAGAAAAATCTCCAATCACTGCCACATTACCCAATCCACTATCTATGAAAATTCCAACCGCAAGATCTTTAGGAATATAAATTTCCATTTTTCCAACACCCGCTCTGATACTTGCCTGGAAATCTCCATCATCTGGTAAATAAACAATCACTTCGCCTACTCCACTGTTGAGATCCACATCAGCCAATTGGAGATTAGATAGATCAATTTCTGTTCTGCCAACTCCAGTATCAATATTCAAGTTTATCAAAACCTCTGGTGTGAACATTAGATCCCACTGTTTATCATTATCTATATCCCGATTGAAAATCCAACCAGGTTGATACTGGCGTCCCTCACTGCTTAAGATATAGGTGAGTTTATCTCCTCTTATTTGAACATCATCGGTTAGAACCTCAAATTCACTGATCTCTACTTTACCGGAAACAAAAGTATCAGAAGAGGTTGGCAATCCACCTAGTATTAAACTCCCTATGTTCATATTTATCGTTACATCAGCTTCCTCGGCTCCATCGATTTCATGGTTAATCGTTTGGACAACTTTCTCTCCAGACCAAGCTTTCTCGGTGACATCAAACAACCAATATGCCCCAGCAAACAAACCAATAAGCACAGCAACTGTGATGGCCTGCCATACGCCAGATCGTCTTCCAAACATCAAATCCAGCCCAATGGCAACAATCAATACCGGCCACATCCTCCACAATATTGACCATACATTCCAATCAACAACACCAAGGTTACTAAGCAAGAACAAAACCCCAATGCTAATGAGAATTAGTGGCCAAACCAGACTTCTACGCCGACCATATCCAGACATCTTATTCCTCCGAAATGAAAGCACGGGCCAACAGTAAAACCCCAAATAAAATTATCAGGGCAGGCCACATATTTTCCAAACGCATCCAGCCAAACCATGAGATATCGAAGGTTGAGATCAAGGCTAACAATCCCAATAAAATTAATCCTCCTCCGATAACCTTAGTGGTTTGATTTTTCTCATCTGGGTTAATGGATACACTTTGATCTTCATATCCCTGAGGCGCTTGTGGGAGCAAGATCACCAACACAAGGTAAACCCATAAACCAAGCATATGATAGAAGGCTAAAAAAACAAAAGCCAATCTAACGATAGTAGGGTCTATACCAAAATAATGGGCTAATCCACCGCAAACACCTGAAATCATCGAGTTTGTTTGACTCCGGTATAATTTTCTCATTTGACGCTTCCTTTCTATTCTTCGAAAATCTTTCAACTTAATATACGCAAAATGAAGACCTTGGTTGCAAAGGGTCAAATATATTTGTACGAAGAAACTATCATTCCATCATTAAAAATCACCATATTCCAATCTATTCAGGCTTGGCATAACAAGATGTCTGCTTGGCAGATTGTCGACTACCTATTACAATGATCGCGTGATTGAGAAATTTAATTAACCGAATCAAGAAAGTTGAAAGTTCTCAATTTTCCATCGTAGGAATCCTCATCCCTTTTAATTTAAATCTGGCAACAATCATCACCGTGGCGATTGCAGGAATGACGGCTAGTGGAACAGATTGGATCCTACGCGACCACCCAACACTGTCCGGAAGGTCAACTATCCCTCACCTTTTACTACCAGCAATTACGGCTTGGGTCCAGAGTGTTACGTTGAATAATATGGCTGATACACCTTTCAAATGGATTGCCTTTACAGTCGGTGGGATTTTCCTCATAATTGTGATTCTTGCAGAATACATCGTGATTTATCCAGAAGATTTCCGAAAACCAATCGCCACATCACTTCTTACTGCCTTAATTTACGCTTTGATCCTAGTACTCACAGTCTCGCTTGATTCCTCCAACCAAAGATTAATCATTTCACTTCCTGCTGTTGCTTTAGGGGCAGGTATATTAAGTATGCGAGTGTTTCAACTTCACCTTGATCAAAATTGGCCAATCCTTCCATCCATGGCTTGTTTGCTGATAACCTCTCAAATTGCAGCAACATTTCATTACCTCCCGGTTAGCTCTCTCAGCTATGGACTGGTATTATTAGGGGCGCTCTATTTTCCTATTAATTTCACAATCAATCTTGATCAGGGGGTTAATCCAAAACGAGCGGCTATCGAGGGAATTATTCCATTACTGATTATCTGGTTGGTTGCCCTATGGATAAACTAAATCCATTAAAGATTTTCCTTTCCCGCCTTCATTTTTCAAAGATTCTTGAGATTGCCCAACAACAGGCTCCTTTAGAAGCATGTGGAATCATTGCAGGAATCGATCAAACAAGCCAGGAAATTTATCAAATCACAAATGCATTATATTCCCCCGTAGAATTTTTAATGAATCCACAAGAAATGGTAAAAGTATTTTGGGAAATTGATCTTCAAAATTTGGAACCTATCGCTTTTTTTCATTCCCACCCAGCTTCTCAACCCATACCATCACAAACCGATCTAGATCGAAATTACTACCCAGAAACACCTCAACTGATCATTGGAAAAGAAATGGACCAATGGGCAATACGTGGCTTTTTATTATCCAAAAAAGATATTAAAGAGATAAAAATCGAGATCATTTAAAGAGCAACCGTTATCAAAATCATGTGTTAAATATATTAGAGTTTAACATTTAACACTGTTGATGGTAAAATACCAACTTCCTAAAGCGTCTATTTAAAGGAGATTAATCAAAATGCCGTTAGATATTATCGGAATGTTTTTACTTGCGTACCTAATTGGGTCAATTCCTTTCGGGTACATTGTTGTTAAAATCAAATCTGGTAAGGATATTCGAACTATCCAAAGTGGTAGAACAGGTATGACCAACGCCATGCGGGCTGCTGGTGTTGGAGCTGGGCTGTTAACAGTCTTATTAGATATTACAAAAGGAGCTACAGCAGTAGCAATTGCCAGACTTCACCCCAGTTTTCAGCAACCATGGTTATTAATCATCATCCCCCTATTGGTAATAATTGGACACAATTATTCGATCTTCATGTTGTCTAAACAGGTCAGTGGAAAACTAAAAATAGGAGGGGGTGCTGGCGGCGCAGCCTGCCTCGGAGGATCGCTGGGATTATGGTGGCCATCCAGCATCATAGTATTAATTATTGGAATTTTAATCTATTATTTTGTCGGTTACGCCTCTGTTACCACCATGAGCATCGCATTATCAAGCACAATTATTTTTGCGCTTCGCGCCATCAACATAGACCCTTCTTCATGGGCATACGCAGCTTATGGTTTTGTTGCAGAAATTTTATTGGTTATCTCTTTGCGTCCGAATATCCAACGGTTGAAGAAAGGAACAGAACGTCTCCATGGATTCCGGGCTCGAAAAAACAAATCCCCAAATCACTAATCCTCATAATATTCTTCAGAGCCTATTGGATCCTCACCATACATCTGTTTATATAAGGCTCTCAAATTATTTTGGTGGAGATTTTCTGCGATCCCCCCTAATATAACCCTGCTTTTTCCACATTGCTCAATATCAACCTCCTCGAGTAAATCGAGGGGGTATTTTCTTTTTGCTGCTTTACGAACCACTTTCCTCAGCTCATTTAGATAGTCGATATCATCATTAACAACATGCTCAACCTCACCTCGAAGCACAATATCTCCATGCCCTTGAACAACATTTTCCAAACCAAGGGTCGGGATCCTATTTAAAGATTCAATCGATACATCAATATCGCCATCAACAATATAGGGGACCGCCATCATCGTGTCGCCAGAAAAAAGAACCCGATCTTCCTCAACCAATACTGCTATAGAATCCACGGTATGGCCAGGCAATGGGAAAAGTTTCAGAGTTTTCTTTCCGACTCGAATAAAAAGCTCACCTTCATCAAAAGTAACATGCGGCAGAACAATCCGTACTGACCGCAAAGAAGGATTGTTCTCCTGGCCGCGTTCAAGAGCAGGAATTCCCTTCTCTTTCAACAGTTTATGACAAAGACTGTGCCCAATCACCTTAGCACCTGAGAATAAATAATTTCCCCAGGTATGGTCTGCATGATAATGAGTATTTACCACATAACGTACTGGGACCTGAAGTTCCTGCTCGATAAAATCTCTCATCACCATCGTTTCTTCCGGAAATGGGAGTGTGTCAATAACAACAGCCATATCTGGTCCAGCTACAACTCCTGCATTTACCTCGGCATAGACACGACTTTGAAAAAAATAGACATTTTCAGCAACTCTTTCTTGCTGGATCATTACTTCGCTCCTGATGGAACCAACAGCTTTAATCGGTTTCATGTTTAATTTCTCGAATTTTTAAGATATTTTTAAAAACTGACGAAGGATAACACACTCCGCAACTGGATGTCAAGAAAATTTTACATAATAGCACATTTTGATCATCAAAACTTACTCTTTGGAAATCCAAAAACCATAGTTCCGCTCCATAAAATTTAGGCAAAGTAATTGCAACGGTTATGTCACGAGACACATACATTAAAATGCTACAATTTAATTGGGTTGGTCTGGTTGACTCCCCGCGTTATTTCTATTCGCGGTTTGCACATGTGGAGGTAGCACATATCATGAACAATGGTAAGTCAATATTGTATGTGGAAGACAATCTGGAAAACCGGATTCTAATCCTTAGGATCTTAAATGCAGAAGGATATTCGGTTTTATTTGCTGAAAATGCCACACAGGCATTGTCCGCGATTTCAGAACAGAACTTTGACTTAATTCTTATGGACATCAACCTTCCAGATATAGATGGATACACACTCACCGCAAATTTGAGGGAAAATCCAAAGACGTATGGTGTTCCAATCATTGCTCTAACCGCTAATGTCATGCGAGGGGACCGTGAAAAAAGTTTAGAAGCTGGATGTGATGGCTACATCCAAAAACCGGTGGATGTAGATGCCCTTCCCAAGCAAATTGAAATGTACATGAAGAGGTAAGAAATGTTGAATAACGAAACCAATTCAAAAAATTTATCGCCTAAGGGTGCAACTGTTCTCGTAGTTGAGGATAACGTCTCTAATTTTGTTTTGATTGCAAGAATGTTAGGCTACATGGGAATCCATTGTGAGTGGAAGACATCAGGATACGAGGTCGTCGAATATGCCGATACATTACCAAGTTTAGACCTGATCCTAATGGACATCCGCCTCCCTTACGAAGATGGATTTGGTGCTCTCAAGAAAATCCGTAATTCTCCATCCCTTAAGGATACAAAGGTAGTCGCTGTAACCGCCGAAGCCAGCACAGAACAGATGAACAAGTCTAAAAATTCTGGTTTTGACGGGTTTATTGGTAAGCCCCTTGATCCAGACAGGTTTCCTGAGCAGATCAAACGCATTCTGTCAGGTGATGAAGTCTGGGAAGTCGAATAATCAAATCTTAACAGGCATGGTATGAGTTCAAATCCTTCTGTCACGACCCAAAAACCAAGACGATTTAGAGCCAGTTTAGCCTGGAATATGATGGCTATATTACTCCCGATCACCATCATCCCGACTCTGTTGATGGGAATCACTGTCTATAATCGAGGAAGAAACCTTCTACTGCAACAAATCAGTGAAAGAATGGATATTTTTCTTACTGAAGCAATCAATCAGATGGATTCTTGGTTGCTGGTGGATAAGTACCTCGCGCTCAACAGTCTTTCAAATAATCCGGAATTTATATCTACAGTAGGACAATTCCTACAAACCAATCAAGAATATGGGAAGGTGAAACACTTTCCGGTCAGTCTTATTTCCAAAACAAAATCCAGACTGAAGAAAAGGCACATTTTGTCGAAATCTCTCCCTTTTTAATCTATGAAAGAGAAACTCATTCTGAAAATGAAGTTTCACTTTTCTCTTCTGTGCCCATTAGAGGGAGGACCAATAACACGTTGGGTTACATTCTTGGTGTATCGGATAAAAGGGTCATACAGGCTTTGCTGGAAACCGATTCAGAGTTTTTGCCGGATAACAACTTGTTCCTAATCGATGAAAATCTAAATTTCGCAGGAATAACAGATTATAAAAAGAGCAATTCGCTATCGAAAATTGATCCAAGTGCAGACCAAAAAGATTTCGTTAATTCCTTGCATGAAGAAACCCCCAAGGCTACTGCTTACACAACCTTTGACGGATCTCAAGTTCTTGGAATTTATAAAATTTACAAAACTCTTAACCTTGGATTTTTGGTTGAGGTTCCAGAAGAATCTGTGCTTGGACCGATTAATACACTTGCTCCTCTCGCGATAGGAGCCATCGCAATCACATCCTTGCTAATTTCCGGTTTAATCTTCTGGAGTTCACGCCTGATTACCAACCCGCTGAAAGAACTTTCCAATACAGCTCAATCTTTCTCCGAAGGAAATTGGGACGCACGGATAAACATTAATCGGCGAGACGAAATCGGTGCATTATCCTCCACTTTCAACCTCATGGCGGGTGACTTAAAAGATCTATATCAAGAGATGGAAAACCAGGTTGAAGAACGAACACGCCAAGTAATAACTGCTGCTGAAGTCTCTAATCTCGCTACCAGTTCCAGCAATCTAGATGAGTTATTAGATCAAACTGCAATTTTGATTTCAGAAAGATTCAACTTTTTCCACACTGCAATCTTTTTATTAGATTCTTCCAAAGAAATTGGCCAATTACGAGCAGCCACCAGCACAGAAGGGCGGAACCTTATCCGACAAGGCCACAGGATAAAAATTTCTCCTAATACTGTCTATCAATGGGTAATAAGAAACAATCAACCTCGTATAGTAAATATCATTGAAGGCGATCCGGATAATTATAACTATGACGCCTTCCCCGAAGCTCACAGCAAAATATCTTTGCCAATCTCTGTTGGGTCTGATGTTTTTGGAATCATCGATATCCAAAGCAAAGAATTTGACCTGATGCATCCTTCAACGACCAATGTTTTGGTGACTCTAGCAAATCAGCTGGCCTCTGCCATCCAAAACTTCAGGCTTCGGGAAGGAACACAAGTCGATATGCATCAAGTTGTCCAACTCTATCAAGCTGCTCAGAACGTCGTTCAATCTTTTTCATTACAAGAAATTTATGCATCTGTTGCTAGTGGAATTCAACATACTTCGTTTTTTGGCGCAATTTACCGACCGGACGGCGATATATTCCAGCTAGTTCAACCCGAAACCAATAAGCCATATTACGCAGATCAATTACCTGCCACAATACTTTTGCCAGCTAGTGCCGCGTCAATGTATTTTGAAACCGATTCACCAGTCATTATCCGGAACCTAATCCACCCCACTATCAATATCAGACCTGAATTGCTAGAACCCGCTAAAATGTTAAATGCTCACGAGGTTGCCTATCTTCCCCAATTTGTTGACGATGAGCTTATAGGTATCATCATCCTAGCATCTCGAGAAACAGGAACACTCAATATCCAATCTCTGCAACCTTTCATCGCTTTCAGCAATCTCGTTAATTCAAGTATTCAAAAGATCCACATGCTCCAAAAATCAGATAAAACGCTGAACAACTTACAGGTACTTACTGATTTCGCCAATAAAATCATTAACGAGACGGATCCAGAGCGTTTATATCCTCTAATTCACGAACAGGTCAAAAATATCTTCGGAGAGATCGATTTTTACGTTGCCTTATATGACTCACAATCCGATCACATCGAAATTCCCTATCTGTTTGAGGGAGACCAACCAATCTCGATCGATCCATTTCCATTAGGAGATGGACTTACCTCGATCGTTGTTCGCACAAAACAACCCCTCATGTTGGTTGAAAACACCGAAGAAAGAGCTAAAGCTTTAGGAGCAAAAATTGTCGGACAACCAGCTAAATCTTGGTTAGGGCTGCCATTGATAGTTGGTGATGAGGTCATTGGAGTCGTCAGCGTTCAGGACGTAGACAACGAAAAAAGATTTAATTTAGATGATCTAGAACTGCTTCAAACTCTCTCTGCACCTATTGCTGGTGCTGTCCAGAGTTCCCGTCTCCTGGCCGAATCCCACAAACGTGCTTATCAACTAGAAACCTCTGCGGAAATTTCTAGGGAAACAAGTACAACCTTAGACCAGGATGAGTTGCTTGCACACACGATAAAGCTCATTCAAAGTCGATTTAATTTCTATCATGCATCTATATTCCTAATTGATTCCACCGGTGAATATGCTGTGGTGCAGGAATCCACTGGAGATGCCGGAAGACAAATGAAAACAGAGGGACACAAACTCAAAATTGGTTCCCAATCTGTCATTGGTTATGTTACCCAAAATAAAAAACCTTTGGTAGTTAACGATGTCACCCAAGACCCCACACATAAATTTAACCCTTTGCTGCCAGATACACGCGCCGAATTAGGGTTGCCGATCTTATTAGGTGATCAAATCCTCGGAGCACTCGATGTGCAGTCAACTGTTCCTTATGCCTTCTCACCAGATGATATAGAGGTGCTACAAATTCTCGCTAACCAACTAGCAGTAGCAATTAATAACGCAAATCTATTCATGCAAACTCAAGAGCACCTTGCTCAGCACCGACTGATCCATCATGTGACAACTGTTGCCGCTTCGAGCATTACCATTGATGATGCACTCTCAGGAGCTGTACAAGCTCTGCGCGTTACCCTGGGTGATTATGTATCCATACTCATGCTTGATAAAAACATCAACATGCTCCGTGTAGTTGCTGCTTCCGGATACGATAAATCCATCTTGGGTATGCTAATCGGTTTGGATGAGGGAATTACTGGCTGGATAGCAAAAAATAGCGGAGTTCTAAATATTGAAAGCGAACTGCCAAATGCGTTTGATGAACACGACCTGGAGATTTTAGGCACTCTTGCGGGCAGCCTATCCGCAATCATCATCAATGCCCGACTTTCACAAAGGCAACAAAAACTCTTTGAGATTACAAGCAAGATTCGCCAATCAGTCAAAATGGATACCATCATTGAAACAACAGCAGAAGAACTGACCAAGGCATTGCAGACCAGGCGAACCAGAATTCAAGTCGGTGGCAGTCTTGTTTCCGATAAAAGTCCAACCAATGGCAATCCGGCTAATCCTAAAGAACCCAAGAGTCAAGAAGGTGAAGCATGAAACTAAACACCTTAGGGTCAAAAGCTGAACAATTGTTAACCGCTGAAACAGGCAATATTCCAGATCTCCGTGAAAGAATATTGCGAGTGATGACCATATTAATCGTGGTCATTGGAACGCCAATGTTGATTGTGAATGCTCCTAAGTTTATTCAAATGGACAATTGGAAATTTCTAGGGTTCAGCATCTTTTCACTGATCTACCTCATTGCACTTCTGATTGCCAATAAAGGTGTTCCTTATCATTTTAGGGCTGTCAGCATCGTTCTTATGACGTTTGGATTTGGAGCACTTTCCCTTGAGAATTATGGCTTAGCTGGGGATGCAAATCTTT
>JARROY010000002.1:30871-57372 GCA_037383445.1 Anaerolineales bacterium
CTTTCCCTTGAGAATTATGGCTTAGCTGGGGATGCAAATCTTTGGCTGCTCTTTTTTAATGTTTTTTCAACCATTATGCTCGGGCTAAGGGCAGGAGTTATTGCCAATATGATTTCACTCGCAACTTATATCATTTTTGGCATCCTTATTACCAGTGGCGCTATGGAAATCAGGTCCGTAGTTGGTTTTGAATATTCCGCAGATCCTACTGTTTGGGTCACCAGTGGAATTTCGATGGCTATTATTGGTCTTACTCTTTCAATCTCCTCTGGTTTACTTATCCGCGGACTTGAGACAGGACGAGAAAACCTGGAAAAAGCTTTCACCGAAACCAAAGAACTTACCGATAAGCTTTCTGAAGATCAAAACCAACTAGAAAACCAATCGCTGAACCTTCAACGACGTTTGGTTCAGATCCGAACCGCAGCAGAGATTTCTCGAACCCTGGGAACAATTTTAAATTCTCAAGAACTTTTGGATCATGTAGCCAACCTTATTCAATCAAGGTTCGAACTTTATTATGTAGGGGTTTTTCTGATTGATGAAAACCGTCGTTTCGCTACCCTTGTAGCTGGGACGGGAGAAGCTGGTCAGCAAATGATCGCTGAAAAACATCAGCTCAGTGTAGGTGGATCTTCAATGGTTGGATGGGCCACATCTCATGGAAAACCCCGCATCTCGTTGGACGTTGGACAAGAAGCCATCCGATTCCACAATCCACATCTACCGCTCACCCTCTCAGAACTTGCTCTTCCGCTCACAATTGGCAACCAAGCTATGGGTGCAATAAGCATTCAATCAACAGAGATAAATGGATTCGATGATGATGACCTTACTGTGCTCCAAGGTATTGCGGACAGCCTGGCAATTGCCCTGGAGAACGCCCGCTTATTTGAACAATTTAAAAAGAGCCTAAGGGAAATTCAACAGCTCAATCGCCAATACATGACAGATAGCTGGCAAAGAATCTGGGCTGAAGAAGATAACGAAAATCTTTCATTAGAAAAAGGTTCTGTGCAGACTGGAGTGGATATCAATGAGTTCAATGTCCCGATAACTTTGCGGGGAGACCAGGTCATCGGGAACATCTCTCTGGCTACCGAACAATCCGATTTCAGTCCAGAGGATAAAGAATTCATTGAAGCAATCAGCAATCAAGCCGCTTTAGCTCTGGAGAGCGCGAGATTATTAGACGAAGCCAATAAACGAGTCGAACAGGAACGTGCCATTCAGGAAATGACCACCCACTTCTCTCGCACGTTAGATTTCGATAGTTTGCTGCAAACTATTGTTGAAGAACTTGGCAAAATCCCTTTGGTCAGGGAAAGCTCGATCCATATCACTCCACCAAGTGAATTGACAAAGACCATTGAAGAAAAATAATAAGGCTGCCAAAGGTTTATTATGAATAACCAGACAACAGACAACTCAACAGGTATCCGTAGATTACCTATCACACCTAGTCGTGTTGCATTGATCCGGCTATGGAATGACCTGTTTATCTTAATTGTTGCATTCATTTTCCTTAGGCCTATTCTGGACGATAAAACTTCCTGGCTCGTGCTCGGATCTGCCCTAGGCATGTTTACCGGTTCTATTCTCGGGTATTTCATCATTCAACAAGGTCGAACATTGATTGGAATGGGATTTGTCATTTATAGTTTTCTACTTGGGTTAACAACCATTTCGATTTTTGTCCAAGGGTTAGGACCTTTCGCGATCGTCACGATGGTATTAGTCACAACCTTATCAGTGTCCTATGCCATCCCTGTTCGAAGAGTAATTGAAGCTGTTTCAGCGAGTCTTCTACTGGGAATCTTTAGTTTGGTCTTTGATCTCCGATTCAGAGGTGCAGATTTCAGGCTTTCTGCTCCACAACAACTCACATCAACTTTATGGCTCATAACTTTCGTTCTTGTAGCAATCATTTTTTACTTCATTGCCAGACAGTTCACATACTTCACACTGCGGGCAAAAATGATCACCTCATTTGCCGCCATCACCATCTTAGCGCTTTCGATCCTTGGATTCCTCAATAGTAGAAGCGTCCGAACCGTACTGACCGAGGAAGCAAACCAATCACTATACAATGCAGCAGCACAAACCGCAGATTCTCTCCAACAGTTTATCAATTCTAACTTCCTGTCAATCAACACGGAAGCACATCTCCCCATCCTAATCGAATATCTCTTATCTTCAGAAACACAACGTGAAGGGCTAAGAGAAGAAACCATCGCAACGCTTAATGCTTTGGCGGATAAAGATCCAACGTATATTGACTCGTATGCATTGTTAGATTTGCAGGGTACTGTGGTTGCAGACACTCAGGTTGAACATATTTCTGAAAACGAAATCATGTTAAGCGCCTTTACAGAAGCACTCCAAAGGGAGAAATTAATGATTTCCCCAGTGGAGATAGATCCTTTTACATCTGAACCTTCAATTTATTTTAGCGCTCCTGTCTACAACAATGATGATCACATTGGTGTTCTCCGCGTTCGTTACAGTGCAGATATCCTTCAATATATTATCTCCAAGAGCAATAATCGCGGGGGGAACAACTCTTTCGCAGTCTTATTTGACGAAAACCTAATCCACTTAGCCCATGGAATTGCTCCAGAAACAATTTTCCAAACGGTAGCCCCCCTCGACAATCTAGTCTTTGAGAAATTAATTGAAGACCGGAGGTTGCCGATCCAAACTGCAGATGAAACTTTTCTTAATCTCCCTGATTTAGAAGAAAATCTAAAAGCAGCCCAAAATTCACCCAATGGCGTGGTTTATTTTGAAGCAACTGATATCGCAACAGGAGACAGAGTAAACCAGGTCGTAGTCTTGAATCTGATGGACCCACCCTGGTTGCTGGCATTTTTCCAACCCCAAGAAATCTACCTTGCCCCGATAGAAACTCTGGCAAATAATACCATTTTACTTGGACTGTTAAGTGGTTTGGAGGCAGTCGTGCTGGGAATCGGTTTGACCCAAATTCTTACGAGACCAATCATGAGCTTGACGGATACTGCAGAAAAAGTATCTCAAGGAGATTTTGATGCCCGCGTAGAGATCACAACAGAAGACGAAATCGGGAAATTAGGAAAAACCTTCAACACAATGACTGTTCAGATGCAGAACCTTGTTACCAACTTGGAAAGTCAGGTCGAGATGCGCACCAAATCCTTGCGCAACCAAGCAGCTCAACTACGTGCATCAGCAGAGGTCGCCAGAGATGTAACCTCAGAACAGAATTTGCAGGACCTCCTCGACCGAGCGTCGAATTTAATTTTAGATCGCTTTGGTTTCTACCACGTTGGGATTTATTTGAATGATCCTAAAAACGAATACACTATCTTGACCTCCAGTACGGATCAATCCGGTCAGAGGTTAATTCAAGCAGACCACCGATATAAAATCAATTCGGAAAGTAATGTTGGTTATGCTTGTGTTTTGGGTGAACCGCTTATGGCATCTGTTGCAGATGAAGCTACACCACTCAGTTTTCACCCACTCCTGCCCAGTTCTCAGTCAGAACTCGTCCTACCATTGAAAGTGGGCAATGAAATCCTCGGGGCTATGGACATCCAAAGTACCAACCCAACCTCATTTTCAGATGAAGATGTAAATATATTTCAGATCCTTGCAGACCAGATCGCAATTGCCATTCAGAAGGCCCAATACCAAGAAGAAATCCAACAGACGCTCAATGAACTTGAGACTGCCTATGGCACATTCACTAAAGAATCATGGCTTAAATTCGTACAATCACGGAACACTGCTGCTGGTTATAAGTTCAACCAGAGAAAAATTGAAATTATTGAAACTCCATCTCCGGAAGTGATTCAAGCATGGGAAAAAGGTGACCAGGTAGTCAGTCAGAAAAAATCATCCCATCCGAATGAACAAGATACATCCATCCTGGCAATTCCCATGAAAGTAAGAGGAGAAGTGATTGGGGTCCTAAATCTTGAATTTGAATCCACGCAGATCCCCATGGATACAACTGAGTTGATTTCAGAAATTGCGGACCGGTTGGGTCTCATTCTTGAAAATGCCAGGTTAATTGAGACTGCCCAAAAACAAGTAGAACGCGAACAGCTAACCAGCCATATAACAAACTCAATTCGACAATCCTTGGATATGGAGCTAGTCCTCCAAACTGCGGTCCAGGAAATTGGAAAAACTCTGGGTCTCCCAGAGGTTGAACTGCGTTTGGGTAGTGTAAACCAGTCGAAGATTTCAACGCAACCAAAACCAAACGGCAAGCAAGATTCAGATGCAGTGAGGAACGGATAGATGAATCCCGCAAACAAAACCACTCGAAATTTTACACTGATCGGCTTGGCAATTGGGTTTCTATTCCCATTATTTTCGACCATCGTTGAAGCCATCAGTTGGGATTTACCAATAAATTTCGAAAGCATGATTCTAGTACAAAAAGAAACAGCGCTCCTTTGGGTGATTGATAGTGCCCCATTGGTAATCGGATTCCTGGCTGGATTGGTAGGTTACCGGCAAGCAAACCTTCAGGAACTTAACACAATTACAGAAAGGCGTTATCAGGAAGAATTGAAGCTTAGAGAGCAGATTGACGAACTTAATCAAGATCTTGAAAGGCGTGTAGGAGAACGAACTCGGGATTTAGAAAGAAGATCGCGTTACATCGAGGCAGCTGCAGATATTGGACGGGCGGCTACTTCAATTTACAACCTAGATGAACTTTTAGAAAATGTTGTCGATCTAGTCAGTGAAAAATTTGAGTTTTATCAAGCTGGAATTTTTATCATCGATGAGAATAATGAGTACGCATTGATGAAAGCTGCCAGTAGTGAGGGGGGAAAACGAATGCTTGCCCGAAATCACCGTCTCAAGGTCGGTGAACAGGGCATTGTGGGGTATGTGACCAAAACAGGGCAGGCTCGTATTGCTTTAGATGTAGGGCAAGATGCCGTACACTTCAACACTCCAGAGCTTCCCCATACCCGATCCGAAATGGCACTCCCTTTATTTTATGGTGGTCGAGTCTTTGGGGCTTTGGATGTTCAAAGCACCGTTGCAAACGCATTTTCTCAACAAGATATCTCTGCTTTAAGTGTTCTGGCTGATCAAATTTCAATGGCGATCAGTAATGCAATGCTGTTTGAAGACTTGCAGCACAGTTTGGAATCTGAAAGAAGAGCTTTTGAAAAAATCAGCTCGGATGCTTGGCAAGAATATATCCGCCATACTGGATCATGGGGATACAAATTCACACATGACAGAATCATCCCCACAGACTCGGAGTGGCCTGGAGAAATGGCACAAGCTTTTGAAAATAATATGGTTATTAAAGCGAATCCTGGCAAACCAACCCTTTGCTTACCAATAAAAATTGGCTCGAAACCAGTCGGGGTAATCCGATTGATTAAAGCAGAGGGACAGATGGAATGGAACGCGGATGAAATAGAACTGATCGAGGTAATATCAGAACGAATTAGTCAAGCCCTTGAAAGTGCCCGGCTCTTTAGAGCTACCCAAATCCAGGCAGCTCAGGAACAAATGACAAGCGATATTTCATCCCAACTGCGACAAACCCTCGATATTGACACGGTCTTAAAAACAGCTGCTAAACAGCTTGGTGATGCTTTACATGCCAGGGAAGTAGTAATACGGATGGCGCCAGATGAACAACGACTTTAGTCTAAACGATAATCAGAACCAATCTGATCCGACGGAGAACATGAACTCTTTTGGTAGTCAGCTGAGGAACTTTTTCCGCGCACCTAATTTCGAAGAAGATCCGATAAGAACTAGAAAAGCGGTCATTCTGCAGGCATTTCTAATCTCGCTTCTCATTATCACAACACTTTATAGTGTCGTTATCCTCCTAACAAGCGAATCTCCTTTACTCGGACTTGCTCTGGTTGTTTCTGTGCAAATTTTTACGATTATAAGCTTTATCGCACTCAAGCGGGGACATGTCGAAATCACCTCAATAGTTTTTGTGTTATTCCTTTGGCTTTTGCTCTCCACCGCCACAGTTCTATTTGGTGATCCTGTAAACCCACTGCTAGCAAGTCTTATCCTGGTTGTATTTGCCGCCGGACAATTAATCAGTAACAGGGCTGCAGTCTTCTACGCTGTGCTTTCGGTCTTCTTTGCTGTCTTCCTTTTATTGTTAAGTCGCAACATGGTTCTTCCACAGTATTTAGAAACGGATGATCTCGTCTATATTTCACGGCTCTCGATCTTCTTCATACTCATGGCATTTTTCTCAGTAATTGCCAATCGGTCCACTTCCGATGCGTTCCTAAAGGTCCAAGAAGCTGAACAAGCTGTCAAAGAAAGCAACCAAGAGTTGAGAGAAATTCAAGTCTATCTTCAAGAAACGGTAGAGGAACGCACCAATCAATTAGAACGCAGGAACCGATACTTGGAAGCAGCAGCACAAGTGGCGAGCAAGTCCATTTCAACTCTCAATCTTGATGAAATGATGAACACCATCGTTGATGAGGTAAGCCATCAATTTGGGTTCTATCATGTTGGCATTTTCCTGATCGATCCGCAAAAAGAATGGGCAATATTACGGGCAGCATCCAGTATTGGCGGAAAAAAGATGATAGGAAGAAACCATCGGTTAGCAGTGGGGCGACAAGGTATGGTCGGCTTTGTTACCAGCATTGGGCAAGCTAGAATTGCCCAGGATGTAGAACTGGACCGCATCCATTCAATTACGCAAGAGCTTCCCGACACCCGTTCAGAAATGACCTTGCCGCTTAAAGCCCGTGATGAAATCATTGGAGCCTTGGATATCCAAGAGTCGAAACCCAACGCGTTTACTGAGGAAGATATCGCTGTTTTGCAAACCATGGCAGATCAGATTGCTCTTGCAGTCGAAAATATCCGGTTATTCGAACAAACTCAAGCAACCCTTACCGAAGTCCAACGGGTTTATGGTGAATATAGTAGACAAGCCTGGGCTGAAACATTCCAAAAGAATCTAATTCCATCCTACCGGTATTCAGGCGGATCAGTTAACCAACTCCAAAATGACGATGAATCTACCGACATTGAAGCAAAACTTTCAATACCAGTTAAAGTTCGTGGCTTTACCATTGGAACGATCGAAATCGCCAAAGAGAGTGAAACTGAGGAATGGAAAAGCGAAGAAATAAAACTGCTAGAAACCCTTTCAGATCAAATTGGTATTGCATTAGACAGTGCCCGATTATTCAACGAAACTCAACTAAGGGCAGCAACGGAACACCTCATCGGCAGAATTAATTCCCAACTTTGGGAAACTATGGATGTTAATTCAATTCTGATGAACACCGCTGAAAATTTAAGATCGAGTCTCTCTTTGCCAGAACTAACGATTCGTATTTCATCCCCAGAGCAATTCCATACCGACAATGGAAACACCGGATCGCAAGAGTTAGGTAAATCCGACCGAGGTAATGATGACTGAAGAAATTAGGAAAAGACCAGATTCAATTAAGGAATCTTCAAATCAAGCCAGTGGACAAGAAAATCCATCCAAGTTGATTGTACGCACATTAACCATCAGTAGTGTTTTTCTCGCCTACACGATTTTTGATTCGATGTTCCAATTCCGAGAATTTGGTGCCTGGCAAATTTTGGCAGACGCGGGCGGAATTCTAATTGCTCTCGTACTCCTTTTGGTGAGTTTATTTTTCCACCGCAACGGCAAAACTGAGCAAGGCAACGACTTTATCCCATTTGTCATTCTTTTCGGTTACGCACCGGGTGATTTATTTTTAGAAGGGGTCACTCTCTACAACCTTGGAAGCGGGATACTCCTGTTTGCACTGGCTTATATCATTTTAAAACCCAAAAACCTTCCCTATTGGTTGCGAATGGTAGTAGTCTATATTGCACTGGTCATTATTTTTAGTCTAACCAATTTACCAAGATTTGATATTTCTCAATCACCATCCTGGCAAGTTTCTTTACCAATCTTTACGGCTGTATTGTCAATATTATTGGGTTGGCAAATCATCACCACAATTCAAATAAAAACCATTCAATCGCGACTACTGATCATCCTGATTGGACTAGGTTTTGTCCCAACTTTAATTGCTACGATTGCCTCTACTGCAATAGGTTTTCAACGAGACCTAGACCAGGCTGAAAATTTCCTTCAAACTGTAAGTTCGTTGAAGAATGAACAAATATCTACCTGGTACAAACAAATCACACGCGATGTGGATAAACTAGTCTCTGATACGCAATTCTCCGAAAATATTGATATCCTCTTAAACAATCAACCAGCTGAAAGTTACCGTAACAAACTGATTTCAGACCTTCGTACTGATATGCAAGCTCTTCAAATTGAGACAGGTCGTTTTTTGGACCTCTCAATCGTTACCCTAGAAGGCGAGATTCTAGTTTCCACCAATCCAGAATTTGACGGATTAAGTATTGGCGAATCAGAAAGCAATGAGACAAGTGTTGGCAATAAAGATTATTTTAACATTGGGAAAGCGGAAACTTTCCGCACGCCCTTGGTGATCAACCAGGAAACAAATCTTCCCGAGACACACATATACCAACCGATCACCAGCGAAATGGGAGATAATTTAGCGGTGATTTTTGCCGACATAAATACCGCAAATATAATCCAAGCGATTTCTGAGACCACCCAATTGGGCGAAACAGGTGAAGCGTATTTAGTTAGTATTAACAATCACCTCCTGACCCCACTGCGTAATTCTTCGGAGTTTTCCGGGTCCACCGATGTTGTCTCCTCCCCCAGCATTAATGAAACCATCCAGAATCAGGACTCTCGAACGCTCAGGGAAAACAACATCCAAGACCAACCAGTGATTGGGACCTACTCTTGGAATCAAGATTTACAAACGGTGCTCGTGATCGAACAATCGGAAAGTGAAGCATTTCAATCACTGCGGTTAAATGTGATTATCAACTCTGCAATTGGGATTGCCACTCTAGCCATTACCATTACGATTGCATTTGTAGCCGCTAGAAATTTCTCAGAACCAATAAAAACCCTCTCCGAAGCAGCTTCGGGAGTCCGCCATGGAGAACTCAAACAAATTGAGCCTATCGATCGTATCGATGAGATCGGTGAACTTTCTCAAATATTAAGCCAGATGACTGGACAACTGATCGAAACCACCACCAACTTGGAGGATACGGTTGCTGAACGAACCAAAGTTCTCGAGAGAAGAGCTAAATACCTTGAAACTACATCACAGATCAGCCGTGCCCTTACATCAATTTACGATATAGATAACTTGCTCAATACGGTCACCCACCTCATCAGTGAAAACTTTGGTTTCTACCATGTTGGTGTTTTTATATTGGACGATGAGAAAGAATTTGCAGTGTTAAGAGCAGCCAATAGTGAAGGAGGGTGGAAAATGCTCGCCCGTGAGCATAAACTTCATGTTGGCGACCAAGGTATCGTGGGATTTGTCACCGGCTCAGGTCAGTCCCGTATCCAACAGCAGGTCGTTGGAGAAGACAGCGTTCACTTTGTCAATCCAGATCTTCCAATGACCAAATCCGAAATGGCACTCCCATTAAAAATCGGCAATGATATTTTTGGGGCATTGGATGTCCAAAGTACAGAAGAACAAGCATTCTCACAAGAAGACGTCAGTGCCCTTCAAGTTTTGGCAGATTCCGTTGCGGTGGCCATCCAAAACACTCGCCTTGTACAGCAATTACGGGAACGTCTTGAAACTGAAAGAAGGCTTTACGGTGAAATTACTAAGGATGCCTGGATCTCCTTAGTCGGGCGCAAGTCGTTCAACCCAGCCTTCCACAGCGATGAATCTGGAACCCGTGCAACTTCAGCCCCTCTAACCACGACAGGCAAACAAGCTTTAAGTAAGGGACGCACTGTTATCGGTGACTCTGATGCAGATAATGACCAATATCCTATTGCTGTTCCTGTCAAGATGCGAGGAGGGGCGACTATCGCCGTTGTTGAGACGCAAAAACCAAAATCAGCGGGACCTTGGACAAAAGAGGAAATTAACATCTTGGAAAGCGTTAGCGATGACCTGGCAATTGCATTAGAAAACGCTCGGCTGGTAGAAGAAACCCAAAGAAAAGCCCAACGAGATCGTATAGCTGCGGAATTGGCTACAAAAATTTGGGCTTCATCCGATGTGGAAAATATCCTTCAAACTGCAGTGAGAGAGTTGGGCAGTGCACTCCAGGTCTCCCGGGGGACGATTCAACTTGCTCTGCCAGAAGACTTTCAACATGGAAATACCCCAGATGGAGCAAATCAATCATGATTTCAACCATTTCTACTAGTTTACACGCGCTGGTTGCTACACTGATCCTCTCAGTAGCAATATTAATCTTCTTGGCAGGTCCAAGAAAGAGAGAGAATCGGGCGATAGGATCGATCCTTATCCTATATAGTTTAGCGAGTGTTGCATTTGCAATGAGCGTTAATTCCGTTTCTGTTCAACAAGCGATCCCCTGGGCATTTATCGAAATCATGGCTACTTACTCTTCCGCGCCGGCAGCCCTTCTGGTCGCTATCAGCATTTTACGTCCCAAAGTAACCAAAAACCCTTATGTGACGATTCCCCTTTGGATTTTCATACTCATTCCACCTATTATTAGCATTCTCGACCTGACGAATATCAGCCAAACATTTTTTTCTACCCCATTACTTTTCTCTATCGATAAATTAACTCTTATGTATTCTGGCGGATATATCTCCATCCAGGATGCTACAACAACTGTTGGAAAATCATTTCTTCTATTGGAGCTGATATTCTTTTATACCATTTGGATTTTTTATCCCAATCTGTATGTCATGCTCAAAGATCGCAAATCAGATCGATTCAACAGCATTAATGCGCGTGTGCTGTTTTTGTCATCGGTATTTGGCTCAATAGCTATCTTCCTATTACAGTCCAATTTACCAACTACGATAGCCCCATTGATCACAAATGTCATCATTTCTTTGGGTTTTTTCGTTGTTTGGATCCGGTTAATTCGGGGGGATAAAAAAGATTTATCAGCAGACAGTTTGCTTCAACTTATCCTGAAAAACTATCCGATGTTTTCCAAACTAGCTATCACGATCGGTCTAATTGTGATTCCGGCAATTATTTTCATCACTTTTACAAGCTTTAGTTTTTTCCAAAACAGTTTACTTACAGTCGCCAATCAAAACCTCATGGTGAGTGCCCAGCATGGTGCAGATTCCACTATTGAGAAACTAAATCAAGAATTCCACACCATCGAACACTTAACTGATGGGAACAATACCCGTGCACTCCTAGCCTACCGTGATAGAGAATATGCAAACCTGACAGATGAACAAATCATTGAGGATATCAACAATAAAAACAATCTCTGGACACGCAATGACCAACAGCTGATTTCCACAACAATAGAGCCGGTAAAAAATTTGGAGTTTACGGATCTAATCGAAGAAAATCCCCACTTTGTAAATATATATTTGATCGATCCCCACGGAGGTCTAATCACAGGATCAGATCGACCACCCATGTTCAATTTCTCTGGTGAACCTTCCTGGCAATTTGTCCTTGAAGAGCAAAAACCTTTCATTGGACAAGTAGTCTGGAATAATCCAATCCAAGGGTACCTTTTAGAAATAGCTTACCCAATCTTCAATGCTGACAGTAAATTAATTGGGCTGACAATTAGCGATTTAGACATTACAGATATAATCACTAGCTTGCAGAAGTTTGAACAAAACAATATCAAATTTGGACTAGCCAATTCCAATGGCCGAATCATCCCATCGAGCGGGCTGATTACGGGGGAATTTAATGTTCCAGTGTTCGCCCTAAATACACAGATGTCGGAACAAGAGTGGGAAACATTCCAGATAAACGAACAGTCATTCCTGATCCAGTCATCATTGGTCTCAGGTGATGAGTTTGATTTCCAAGCTCCCTGGATCATCACTGCATATCAACCAGTAAGTCAAGCGCTTGCACCGCTTAGAACAGCTACATTAACTGCTGCTATCACTGCCTTGATTATCATTACAATCTCGACACTAATTATTATTTCGCTCTCCCAGAGTATTGCCCGCCCTCTCAGCAAGCTCACGGATGCCGCGAAAAGGATTCTTGAAGGAGATACCCAAGTCACCCTCCAGGTGGACTCAGCTGATGAGATTGGAACCTTAGCAACATCCTTCAATCAGATGAGCACTGACCTAAACAACCTCTTGAGCAACCTGGAAAATACAATTGAGGACCGCACAAAAGATCTTCAGAAACGTGCTTTACAACTCGAAGCTTCGGCAGTCGTTGCCAGGCAGGCTGCTGAAGTAAAAGATGTCGCCTCTCTTTTGGATCTGGTTGTTAGCTTGATTCCTGACAAATTTAATTATTATCACGCGGGAATATTTCTTCTTGATGAACATAACCGCTTTGCTGTTTTACAAGCATCGAACTCTGAAGGTGGCAAAAAGATGCTTGCTAGAAACCACAAACTTCAGGTCGGTAGAGTTGGTGTTGTAGGTTATGCTGCCGGGATGGGGCAACCTAGAATTGCACAGAATGTAGGTACCGATATTGTTTATTATGACAACCCAGATATGCCTAATACCCGTTCAGAAATGGCACTGCCCTTGAAAGTCCGCGAACGGGTAATTGGCGTGCTAGATGTACAATCCACCGAGGAAAATGCCTTCTCTCAAGATGACATCGAAGTCCTACAGGTGCTGGCCGATCAGTTAGCGCTGGCAATCGATAATGCCAGATTGCTGGAAAGCAGCCAGCAAGCATTAGAAGAACTTCAAATCCTTTACGGACGTGATACAACAAAAGCTTGGCGCCAGCGGCTGACAGGGCGAGAAATAGGCTTTACATACGACTCAACTGGTTTGATCAAGGAAATTACCGAACCCAAGATAAGCAATGAAGACCCACAGAAATTATTATCCAAACCAATCTCCCTTAGAGGTCAGGTTATCGGAAACCTCAACTTTATTCGCGAGGGACAAGATTCAGAATGGTCAGAAGATGAGACGATACTCATAGAAGAAATTCTTGAACAAACTGCACTTGCTTTAGAAAACGCCAGGTTAGTCAACCAGATCCGACTCCGTTCCGACCAAATTCAACTTCTTCAAGAAATCACCGCAATGGCCGCATCTGTTCTAGATGAAAAAGAATTATTGGAAAATGTCGCTCAAAAACTTCAATCCAGCCTTCATGTTCAGCACTGTGGTATTGCTCTCCTCGATGAGGACCAAGAATATGTGGAATTAGTGACCTCAGCTTCGCCGAAGGGTACTGATATTAAACTTGGTTCTAAAATCAGGGTAGAAGAGGATACGATCACCCAAAAGATGATCCAAAATCCCGGCATCTTTACATTAATAGAATTAGAAGGTGAACCGGAATACCAGACCTTTATCCAATCCTTTACGAGCAAGCAAGGCACGTCTCTTACGTTTATGCCGCTCACCAATCGTGATCAGGTGGCCGGTTACATTTATCTGGAAAATCAGGATATGCAGCGTACCATTGACCAGGAAGAAGAGAACCTATTCCGCCAGATTAGTGCACAGATTTCAACAGCCTTAGAAAGTGCACGCCTATTTGCAGCGGAACAAAAAGCAAGAATTGCGGCTGCCGCACTTTTAGAGATCACCCAGATCGCTTCTTCTTCTCTGGATATGAATCAGGTGCTTAACCAAGCTACAAACCGGTCAGCCCAGGCAATCCAAGCTCATAGATGTACCATTTTCTTACTCGATGAGAAAGAAAAGATCAAACCGTTAATTGGCATTTATTCAGATGGTAGTGAAATGTCTGACGAAGAATGGGATCTACTTAAAAAACGTGTCCATGATACTTACGAACATTTTCCACTGCATCGCTTGGCAGCCAATCTTCGTAAACCTCTCATTATCTCAGACCCACTAACCTATCCAAATTTCCCATTATATTGGACAGAAGATTTTAACATCGAAAACATGCTCATGGTACCCCTGATCAGCCAAAACAAAGTAATTGGATCTATGATTTTTGATCAAATTGATCCTAACCTCACATTCAAACAAAATCAGGTTGAATTGGCTCAAACGATCGCTGGTCAGATAGCAACCACAATCGAGAATGCAAATCTCTTTGAACAGGCTGTCCATCGAGCCGAGCGAGAACGCCAAGTTACCGAGATCACAGCAAAAATCCGGTCCACCAACGATCCACAAAAGATTATGGAAACAGCTATCACCGAGCTTAGAATTGCACTAGCACAAACTTCAGGAAAAGCAAAACGAAAATCACTAAACCAGCCAACGCCGCAACAACCCAATTCTCCCACTAACGGGAAAGATGAAGAGCAAAATTAGGAAAAGGAAATGGTTATGTCTAGAAACTACACCATTACAATTGCAAATGAAAAAGGAGGCGTAGCAAAAACAACCTCTGCCGTTTCATTAGCCGGCGCGTTTGCTGAAATGGGCTTACGAGTCCTGACGATAGATCTCGACCCCCAATCAAACCTAACCTTGGCTCTGGGGCATAAACCAGATCCTGAACAAATATCTATTGCCAATGTCCTGCTAAATTCCGAAAATATCTCCAATGTAATTGTGCAAACTCAAATCGAAAATTTGGATCTTGTCCCCTCCAATTCAAAACTAGGTGTGGCAGAGAGATTTCTGCCAGTTAGACAAAATTACGACACAATTTTAAGAAACGCACTTGGAGGATTTCTAAATTACGACTACATCCTGTTAGATTGTCCTCCTGCTTTAGGTGCTGTCACATTAAATGCTTTGACTGCGGCTAACATGCTGATCATTCCCACTCAGACCGAGTATTTTTCTGCTTATGCCTTAAAGAATATGATGACCGCGATCCGCCAAGTAAGAGCTCAGAACAACCCCTCGATGGTTTATCGAATTTTGGTCACAATGTACGACAGGAGAAATCGGGCACACCGGACACTATTGGAACAGCTCAATAACACTTTTGGCAAGGATGGACTCCTGCAAAATATTGTTGAAGTGGATACCAAACTTCGAGAAAGCCCAATTATAGGAATTCCAATTAACTATTATGTCTCAAAAAGCAGAAGCGCAATACAGTATCGTGCGGTTGCCGAGGAGCTAATTGAAAATGTCGAACAAATGGAACAAAAAGCATTTGCATAATCGGCTTGATTCAATGTTTTCAGATCTGGATGATTCCAATAATCTTCCAGGTTTGTCAATGTTTAATCAACTCGAGGGGTGGATTTGGGAGCTTGATCAGGAAGGAAGTTTCACAAAATGCAACCCGGATGTTGAAAACCTCCTTGGGTTTAAATGTGAAACTCTAATCAATCAGCCGCTTTCCCAAATTGCTGATGTGGATGTTCATTTTGATGGCTTTCCTCGTGAGCGAGATGATCAAACCAATCCCAAACGTTTTGAAATTACCTTTTACCATGTCGATGGAAAAAAAGTGAAAACGACTTGCTACGTTGCACCCAGGTTTGGTCCTCAGGATATTCTTCTTGGATGGACAGGAATGACGATCCTAGAAGACCAGGAAACTCGGATCGCCATACCAGAGGAACAAAATATAACTGAATCTGACCTTCCAGTCCCGCTAAAAGATTTCCTATCCGATAAGGAAAGTCTCACACCGATACCTGATCCTCAACCAGAAATTGTGTCCGAAGAATCAAGTTCCATTAATCTATTTGATGATACTTCTTCCGATCTCGCCTCTTCAGATATTGAAATTTCTCCTGAAAATTTAAGGCCAGAAACCTTTGAAATCCTTCGCACCATAGATTCAGACCCCAACAGGATTTGGGAACCGGATGAAATCCAGCTGGTTGAACAAGTCCAAAACCAGTTAGAACTTGCACTTGAAAATGCCAACCTTTTCCAGCAAACTCAACGTGCCCTGGCTGAAACAGATGAGCAAGCCCGCAAACTGAGATTGCTGAACGAATTGAGTGAGAGACTTAGCCAAACCAGCACTCTATTAGAGGTGTACGATGTCACCGCTGATATTTCCAAAGAAATCTTTAATGCTGGTGGGACAGCTGTAGCTACCTGGACGGATGAACGGACAAATTTAGAAATATGTGCTGCATCTGGCCTCCATTTTGAAAATCAGATTGGATTCAGGGTTGAACAAGATGAGAAAGACTTTCACCAACCCATTGAAGATTATCGCATCCAGATTAATCCAAAATTTGAGAATTCTAAATATCCTAGCTTAAAATCCTCGATGGCAGGACCAATCTACGCCTCCGGAGAAAAACTGGGGGTCTTGATGATCGGGAAAGAGGAAGCTGATGCTTTTGATAAAAAAGACGAAAACTTTATGGCACAACTCCTCTCCATTCTCAATTCTGTGGTTGAAAACCGAAAACTCTTTCAAACCATTGAATCCGCCTTGTCAACCACCGAAGAACAAGCTAGGAGATTGGCTGAACTAAATAGACTTAGTGAAATGCTCAGCGAAGCTAATACTAGTGAGTCTGTTATTTCTATTACCATGGAAATGATTGGGCAAATCATTCCTTGCAAAGTATGCCAAACAGCCCTGTGGATAGAAGACGCACAAGCGTTTACACTCTACGACTTAAGAGAAGGTAAAGCCATTGAATCTGGCAACATCAAAAAATCGCCAAAAACACTTGTTAATGCAGTAGCTACCCAAAAGAAACTCATTACCGAGAACGACCTTAAAGGAACCATCTTCGATGATGCCAAAAACCTTGCAGAAACAAAAGATATCCAAACAATGATTGCTGCACCCTTACTGTCTGGAGAAGAAGCAATTGGTGCCATCCTGATTGGAAATACTAAAGACTTCATTTATACCTCTAAAGAAGAAACATTGATGCAATCCATCAGTTCAATTATGGTATCAACCTTGGAAAACCGAAGATTATTCCGCCAGATCCAAAGACGTAGTGCTCAGCTAGAGACTTCTGCAGAAGTCTCCAGGATTGCCAGTACAATTCTGGATCCTTCTGAATTGCTGCCCGAGGTAGTTGAGTTAATTAAAAAAGGTTTCAATCTGTATTACGCAGGAATATTCTTGACAGACGTGAATGGAGATATTACCGGTGAACCCAGCAAATGGGCTGTTCTGCAAGCTGGCTCTGGTTATCAGGGACAACAGATGTTGGAAGAAGGACATAAGCTTGAGATTGGTGGTAATTCGATGATAGGATCGGCTATAGCTAATGCTGAGGCTCGGATTGCTCTCGATGTTGGTAGTGAAGCGGTGTTCTTCCGCAATCCTTATCTGCCAGATACTCGCTCAGAAATGGCTTTACCCTTAATATCGCGTGGACAGGTACTTGGTGCACTGACCATCCAAAGCGACCAGGAAAAATCATTCACTCCAGAGGATATTACATCCCTGCAAACTATGTCTGACCAATTGGCAAATGCCATTGAAAATGCCCACCTCTTCGAACAAACTGAAGCCAGAGCTGAAGAACTCACCGTCCTAAACGAGATGGCATGGGCGTACACCCAATCTATGGATGTGGAAACCCTCATACAGCATACGTTTGACTTCAGCAACCGTTTGATGAATGCCGACAACTTTTACCTTGCTCTTTTCCAGAAAGAATCCAACCTGATCGAATTTAAACTTTTTGTGGAAAATGGAATCCGAATACCTCCTCCTGAACCTCAGATTGTCTTGGGGAATGGGCTAACTGATTGGATTATTAAGAACCAACTCCCAATTTTGCTTCCGGATGAGGTATCTAAACGTATGAATTCTATGGGTATCCCGCTTCGTGGTGAACCAGCTGAATCATGGTTAGGGGTACCCATGTTGATCGGGAACGAAGTCTTAGGAGTGATCGCTGTTCAGAGCTATAGCAGCGAGATTCACTATAATGATCATGACCTTGACCTTCTAGGAGCTGTCGCCAGTCAAACAGCTGTCGCTATCGATAACGCGATAAGGTTCCAGCAAACACAGGCGCGTGCAAAGTATGAACAAGTCATGCGCGAAATCACTACGCGAGTACACAGTTCCACTAATATGGAAACGATTCTTAAGACTGCAGTTAGAGAAGTTAGCTCTGCCCTAGGTCGACAAGCGTTCATTGAATTAACCCCGGAACCGAATGGTAAAACTGTTTATCCTCCGCCAGTTCCATCACAACAAGAAACCATTCAGTCCGATAACGAGGATGACAGCCTAAATTCGTCCTCGGATGAACACCAATAGAAAGTAAAGAGGTAATCTCATGCACACCCTCTTAGACAAACTCATCAAGCAATATTTCCCATCTTCGGAAGAAATCTCCCCGAAAGTGGCAGCTTTTCTTGATGAACTGAATTCTCTACTTGGTACTGAATTTCCCGAGCATTCAAAAAAATTAGCAGGGATGGAAAATTTTGATAACCGAAGCCGCATGGCGAAGAGTGCAAATACGATTATTCATAAATTAACCACCTTGGATAATAGTTCACAGGTGATTGAGCAATTAACAAGCCTGGTTCAACAACATTATGGATTCTCTCGAGCCCAATATTTTAACTTCAACAAAGCGGCAAACAACCTCAGGCTTTCTGCCATCGCTGGAGAAAACAGTACTATACCCAAAGCCCAGTATTCCGTCTTGCCAATCAATCTTGGGGCAGCTGGAAAGGCAGCAGCTAATCATAAAACTATCCTCGCTTCCAATATGGACTTAAACCTACCCGATTATCCACAAATGTTAGATGAGAACATCCAATCTCAGGCAGCCTTGCCAGTCATTTTGGAATCGGATCTATTGGGTATCCTTGATGTCCAAAGCCAAACTGATAATGAAATCGATCCTGATTTAATCCTAATTCTTGAGAATCTTTGCCTGCAAACTGCAATCATCCTCAATAGCCTTAAATTTAAAAATGAAATGCTAGAACAATTAAGTGAGCTGTCTTCACTGCAGAAAATGACCTCTACTGAAGGTTGGAAGACATTTCGCGAAATGAGTTCACTGAATAAAAACCGTTTCATCTTCGATCAAAACCTGGATTCTGCTATCCCAATAGAAACAGAATTAAATTATGGACAAGTGATCCAGAAACCCTTGCAAATTCGAGGAGAGGTAATAGGTTCCCTTGGAATTTCTTCAGACCCAGAGCAGCCGCTTTCAGATGCAGAGAAAAATCTGCTTGAATCGATTAGTAGTGAAGTTTCTGAGGCACTAGAGCGTGCACGTCTTTTTGAGACCTCGCAGCGGAGTGCATCTGAACTAGCAGTGCTCAACGAGATGGGAGCTGCCTTTGCCCAAGCAAATAATGAGGAATTCATCAACGAAAACATCTATAAATATACTTCGATGCTGATGGAAACATCTCAATTCTATGTATCACTTTATCATGAGGAAGAACAAGAGCTTTCCTTTCCATTCGTGATGATGGACGGTGAAAGGGTCACAAAAGATCATCCTGAATATCACCAATGGTACACACGCCCTGTCGGAACCGGTCTTACAGGTTACATCATTGAAAATAAACTACCCATACTTATCGACGACAATGCTGAAAAGACACTCCAGGAACTGGGACTCCCATTTTTACGGTTCGGTGAAGAAACCCTCTCCTGGCTTGGAGTACCAATCATCATTGGAGACCGTATCTTAGGTGTGATCAGCGTTCAATCAGAAACTACACCCAACCTGTATAACCGGCATCACCTCGACCTTTTGACTACCATCGCCAGCCAAGCTGCAATAGCAATTAACAACACCCGCCTTTTTAATCAAGAACAAGACCGGGCCAAACAAGAACGTACCGTCCGGACTATTACCGATAAAGTCCGGCGCGGCGCTGACACCCAGAATATGATGCAAATCGCACTCGAAGAACTCAGCCAGGTATTAAACGCTGATGTGTCAAGTATTCAATTAGGCAGCAAAGACCAATTAATCAAAGAGCAGGAGAAGTGGCAACAAAACCCAGCCAAAACCCAAAAAGGGAACGAACATTCATAACGACATAAAAAGGGTAAGCAGAAATGACATTCGAAATCAAAATGGGATCAGAAGGAATTCTCAGAATCAAATTATCCGGCAACCTGGACAATGGCATCGTCGAAAACTTCCGGCGCGAGTATTCCCCTTATGTAGATGCCTCCACGAAGGAAAATCCACTTTTTAATTTGTTTTTCCTGAATGACCTAGGGCACCTATCCCCCATTATCCGCCATTACCTCATTGAACTGAATCGAGATCCACGTTATGGCTTTTCAGCCTTTGTAAAACCCTCAAGAAGAGCAAAAGTGCTTGGACACCTGATTCAAAAAGCTACCCAAAGTGAAAGACTTCAATTTTTTGAACAAGAAACCGAAGCAATAAAATGGCTGCAATCGAATAGAATTTAACCTTTAGTGAGATCCTTACTTTAAGTAAAGGAACCGGGTATGACTGAAATTAACCACGAGCAATATAAAAAACGAGTAGAGGAACTAGGGCAAGCCTTTTTAGATATCATCTCGTCTGTTTCTCTCGGGAATTTTGATGTCAAGGTCGATATTCCTGAAGATATAGAGGTTTTTGCCGATCTCGCCGTTGGACTTGAATTCATGATTGAAGATCTTCGTGAAATGGCAAAAAACCAAGAAAATGAACGAGAGAAATTAGAACGGAAAATAGCCCAAAGGACCAAAGAACTCGAAAACATTGGTGCAACCGAACCCTACCAAGCCAAAGAACGCCAGAGCGTCTCTAACCAATTTGACCAAAAATCAAGCTCTCTTACTTACAACAAAGCCTCTGGCTTGCAGCCCAATCCGACTTGGCTGCCAAACATGGATAAAGCTCTGCGTGAAAATTCAGTCTTTTTGGATATGAATGGCCACGATTCTCAAGCACTTTCACTTCCAATCCGGCTACAAGATGAAATCATTGGAGTAATTGGATTCAATCGAAGCATTGACCAACCTTGGACTCCACAAGAAGTTGCCACCGTCGAAACGATTGCAGAGCAATTGGGCTTAGCGCTAGAAAACCAACGCCTTTTTGAACAAACGCAAACAGCACTTTCGGAAGCAGATACCCTCTATCAAGCAACTGCTGAGCTAAACACAGCACAAAACTACAAAGATATTTTGGAAGCTTTAAAGAAATTTTCTGAACTTGGTAAAAAAGCTACTCAACTTCATATCGGTCTATTTGATCTACCCTATTCATCAACCCAGGAACCCCAAAAGATCACGATCATAGCTGGGATCCCCGATGAGATCAATGCTTTTCTACCTAGATCCTATGCACTTCCACAGTTCACACAAATGGTAATGTCTACTGTTCTATCCGCGGAAAATGTTACCTTCATCTCGAACATATCAGAAGAATCCCATCTGCCCCAAAGCCTAAAAGAGTTGTTTACAGATTTTATGGCAGCACAATCGGTCGGTTTCATCCCGCTTGTGGTTGGTGGTCAGTGGATTGGATTTATTGATGCAACCTACTCAGATGAATTCTCTTTCCCTGAAGAGGAAATTAAACGCACTTTCTCCATCAGTTCCCAGGCGGCCGTCGCCATCCAAAACTTACGCAGCATTGAATTAGCTGAACAAAGGGCAATGGAAGCACAGCAAAGAAGCGAGGAACTATCGCTCATCAACCGAGTAGTATCATCTGCTACTGCTGCATCAAGCCTCCACGAGAGCTTGAAGATGATTGCCAAAGAACTGAACCAGGCAATATCAGTGGATGAAACTAGCATTGCTATGTTCACAGAAAAATTCGATCGCCTATCACAGGTCGCGTTTGTTTCCAAATTAACTGGATTGCCCAGCATGGAAGGCGGTGAGATTACCCTAGTCAATAATGAACCGATCTCTAGATTAGTTAGAGATAAAAAGCCTGTCATATTAAGCGGCACAAGAGAACTGCTTCCATCTACACCTATTCACGACCTGATGGAATATCGCAAATACAGCACATTGCTGATGATGCCAATGACCGCAAATACAGAGGTAATTGGTGTTGTCATTATGGGTATTCAAGATCCAAATCAAGAAATTATTCAAGATGAGATGCGGCTTGCAGAAACTATTCTGCTCCAAGCATCAACCGCAATTCAAAATTCCCGGTTATTATCTCAGACGCAAGCTGCATTAACCGATACTGCCAGCCTCTACCAAGCGAATAAAGACCTAAACGCCGTTCAAACCCATGAGGATATCCTGAGGGTTCTCAAAGAACATACCATTATTGGTCAAAAATCGATTTACAGCGGGATTTTTCTATTTGATAGCCCAATTACTTATTTAAAAAAGCCGGATGCGATTTATCCAATTGCCCAGTCCGCTGCCAATAGCCAATTATTATTCGAAGATGAACCCATTCCATTTGAAGGATGGCCCACATCCGTTGAATTCATGAAGGTCGATAGTCTATCCACCATAAGAAATCTCGCAAACGATAACCGATTATTTGGGATTTTCCATCGGAATTTCCATACAATACAAAAAGCTTTAATGGTCATTTCCGCACCACTGGCTGTCGCTGGCAGATGGGTTGGACAGATCTATGCTTCGTATCCGAGAGAGTTCACCTTTGCGCCTAATGATATTCGCAGGTTAATGGCATTAAGCGGCCAGGCAGCCATCGCCTCAGAAAACATTAACCTCCTAGAAGAAACCTCTCGGCGTGCCAACCAACTTGAAACGGCTGCAGAAATTGCTGCCCAAGCCACCTCCACTCTCGATACTACTGCTTTACTTAACCGGGCAGTTAATTTGATCAGCGACCGGTTTGGATATTACCACTCATCAATTTTCTTAATCGAAGGCAACCGTGCCTTTGTTGCGGCTTCTACTGGATCAGCAGGTCAGCAGCTTGTTGAAAATGAACATTCTCTCGAGTTAAAGGAGGGTGGGTCCATTGTTGGGCAGGTTTGTCTAACTGGTGAGCCGCTCATTGTCAACGATGTGACCCAAAACCCCACCCACCGACCTCACCCTCTGCTCCCTGAAACTCGGGCAGAGTTGGGAATCCCATTAAAGATTGGACAAAGAGTTACAGGTGCCTTAGATGTTCAATCTAATAAAGCCAACGCTTTTACTGAAGATGATCTGGCTGTCTTACAAACGCTTGCTGACCAAATCGCGATTTCGTTAGACAATGCGCGTTCATTTGAGGTGGCCCAAAAAGCGGTTGAAGAAATGCGTGAAGTAGACCGTCTCAAGAGTGAGTTCCTCGCTAATATGAGCCATGAACTCCGAACCCCGCTAAACTCTATCATCGGTTTCTCCCGGGTTATTCTCAAGGGAATTGATGGTCCAATCAATGAGCTACAACAGCAAGATCTTGATGCCATCCACCATTCTGGCCAACATCTTCTTGACATGATTAATAACATTCTTGACCTATCTAAGATTGAGGCTGGAAAGATGGAGCTAAATATCGAGGAAATCCAACTGAAGGATGTGGTGGAAAGTGTGATTTCGACTGCCAGAGGTCTTGTCAAAGAAAAAGCCATCAAACTGGTTACCGATATTCCTCAAAATTTACCAGTAGTAAACGCTGATCGTACGCGCGTCCGCCAAATCATGCTTAATTTGCTGCAAAATGCGGCTAAATTCACCGATGAAGGTACGATCACTGTCAAGATTCAGACAATGCCTCAGGAAAATTCAGTGAAAATTAGTGTCACTGATACTGGTATAGGGATTGCTGAGGAAGACCAGGAAAAACTCTTCGAGCGCTTCTCGCAAGTGGATTCTTCCCTCACTCGAAAAGTGGGTGGTTCAGGTCTAGGATTATCAATCACAAAACTACTTGTAGAGATGCAAGGGGGAGTTGTCGATCTCGAAAGCCAGGTGGGAAAAGGTTCGAAATTCTGGTTTACGATCCCAATTGCCCAGCCAGAAATACCTGAACATGAAAGTATTGAGGAAGAAGTTTTGGATCCAAATCTAAAGCTCATTGTATCGATCGATGACGATCATCAAGTTATCGATCTTTACAAGCGGTATTTAAGTACTCATGGCTATAAAGTGATGGCCATTACCGAACCCCAAAATGTAATCCCTCGCTTAAAAGAATTAAAACCGCATGCAATCACCTTAGACATTATGATGCCCCATAAAGATGGTTGGCAGGTAATTCAGGAAATTAAAAAAGATCCAGATATTGCAGATATTCCAGTGATCATTTGCAGTATTGTAGAAGAACGAGATAGAGCCTATCAACTAGGTGCAGTAGATTATCTGGTGAAGCCTATATTGGAAGACGAACTTGTTAATGCAGTAAATCGGTTGGAACTTCCCAAAGAAAACGAACCAAACCAAATTTTGGTAATTGATGATGACCCAAATGTTTTTCAGTTAATACAAATTGCACTAAAAAGTGAACCAAGGTATCAATTAATCTTTGCCAATGGCGGTTTTTCTGGACTAGAAAAATTGAAGGATTCAAAACCGGATGGTGTAATCTTAGACTTATTGATGCCTGATCTGGATGGTTTCTCAATTCTTGAGACCATGCAAGGAGACCCTCTTCTAAGAAATATCCCAGTAATTATCCTCACAGCTGCAGATTTATCTTCGGAAGACCGGGCAAGGTTGAATCAAAACAAGAGGGAAATCCTCATGAAAGACAATTTCAAGAGTAAACAGCTGATTAATTTTCTAGAAAATGCCTTATCCCAATTATCTGAAGTTGAAGAAGGGTAATTAATGCCAATGTCCTCCCATTTCATTGTAGAATGCATAGATTGCAGACATAAAACTCCTTACACCGCTACCTCTGTTGCCTGTCCTAAATGTGGTGGGGAATGGAGAGAAACGCTGTACGACTTTGATACTCTAAAAAAGGTCTTCCTCACCTTGATAAAAAACCGGCCTTTCGGTTTATGGCGCTACAAAGAACTTTTACCCGTCCGAACCCCAAACCCTGAGCTCACCCTTGGAGAAGGAGGTACTCCTCTCATCCGGGCAGCGAACTTGGGTATGATGCTGGGATGCCCGAATATTTATATCAAGGATGAAAGACAGGGTCCTACCACATCATTTAAAGACCGTCAGGCAGCAGTAACACTTGCTGCTCTGAAAGAAGCGGGAGTAACTGAGGCTGTGATCGCCTCGACAGGTAATGTTGCCATCTCATACTCAGCTTATGCTGCTAGGGCAGGTATAAAACTCTGGGCGTTTATAACCAGCCTGGTTCCCCCTGTCAAAATGCGGGAAGTTGCGCTCTATGGTACCCAAGTAGTAAAGGTTACCGGGAATTACGATCAAGCAAAACAAGTCGCAGCCCAATTCGCTAAGCAGCGCGCCCTCTACGTTGATAAAGGTGTACGGTCGATAACCACTGTTGATTCCATGAAAACCATTGCCTTCGAAATCGCCGAACAACTTACCGCTTTGCTCGGTCCTCCTGGAACAATCAACTCCTCAGGTCAACTCAATGCTGTTTGGCGTGCCCCAGATTGGTACTTCCAATCCGTAAGTGGTGGCCTTGGACCAGTTGGTGTCCTAAAAGGTTTTTCAGAACTTCAAACAATGGAATTAGTTGATAAAATTCCTTCATTTGCGAATATTCAGGCAGAGGGATGCGCTCCGATGGCTCATGCGTGGAGAGCAGGAAAAGAAATCGCTGATCCGGTAACAGTTCCCAGAACCCATATAGCCACCTTGGCAACAGGTGACCCGGGACGGACCTACACCTTGTTACGAGAACGCATGCTGAAAGCCAATGGAGGAACATTCGAAAGTGTCACCGATGAAGAAGCTTTCAAAGCCATGCATATCTTAGCGAAGATGGAGGGAATCTCCGTAGAGCCAGCCACAGCGGTAGCGTTTGCTGGATTGATAAAAATGGTTCGCAGCGGACAAATCAAATCTACCGATGTGATTGTTGTCAATTGTACTGGACACACGATCCCCGTAGAACAGGAAGTCATCGGCGATAACTGGATAAAAGATGTCGAGTTCGCTATGGAGAAAATCGAATCACAAATCCCAGCCGAGGATGGTCTTTTAGCCGCCCTCAATCGGGTTACATTTGAACGCTACCCCCGGGTTGCCATTGTCGATGACCACCCACACGTACGACAATTAATCCGGCGAATCTTACAAGCCCAAGGAGGCTATGAATTATTCGAAGCAGAAGATGGAAAATCTGCACTCACCTTGGTGAAATCAGAGATACCCGACCTGGTCATCCTCGATTTGATGATGCCTGAAATGGATGGTTTTTCGGTATTGGATGAACTCCGCAAAGATCCATCCACAGCAAATATTCCTGTGATTGTCGTCACAGCTCAAGAACTTACCTCAAAAGAAAAAGAACGCCTCCAGGGTCAAATTCAATCTCTGATGCAAAAAGGAGATTTCATGAATGAAGAACTGCTCGAAGAGGTTCGCTCACTTACCAAATAGACAAATGGTTCATATAGGATGAACCCGGAAATTAAGTAAATGTTTAACAAGTGACAGAAAGAATATGCTAGAAGAGAAACCAAGCAACATCCGTGGATTGGGGATTAATGCAGCATTGATATCTGCATTTTTCCTAGGTCTGGCACCAATCTTTGGGAAACAGGCTATCGC
>JARROY010000003.1:0-19472 GCA_037383445.1 Anaerolineales bacterium
GGCATTTGTGATCCCTGCTGAATACGGAGTAAGTAGTTTGTGGGAATTTGCCCTTTATCCGATTTTGGGCGTACTTGCTGCGTTGCTGGGCGTTCTTTATACCCGTGCAATTTACTGGGCAGAAGATCTCTTCGACGATTGGAAAGGGGTGATTGAATGGGTAAAGCCCGCAGTCGGTGGTCTTCTGCTGGGTGGTATGGCTCTCCTTTATCCCCGGTTGATTGGCTTGCAGTGGGACCGCATACCCCAAGTTTTTAATGTTGGGTATGAGGTGATTGAAAGTGCAATGGCCAACCAGCTTACATTAAAGATTGCGCTGGCCTTATTGGTCTTGAAATTAATTGCGACCAGTCTGACCCTTGGTTCTGGCGGTTCTGGTGGTGTTTTTGCTCCCGCTCTGTTCATCGGTGCGATGTTTGGAGTGGTGTTTGGAAATTTGGTGCAACTTATTTTTCCGGGTATGGCAGTCTCCCCGGGGGCATACGCACTGGTGGGGATGGGAGCTGTTTTTGCTGCAAGCGCCCATGCACCGATTACTGCAATCATCATTTTGTTCGAACTTACAGGGGATTACCGCATAATCCTTCCCCTGATGTTAACTGTGGTTCTTTCAACGATCTTGTCCCAATTACTGCTGAAGGGTGAATCTATTTATACTCTAAAATTATCTCGCCGCGGGATACGTCTACAACGTGGGCGCGATATCGATGTGCTTCAAGGGGTGTTGGTTTCTGAAGTAATGACACAAGAATATTACCGGGTTGAAATTGACTCCCCTTTGAAGGATGCCTGGGAGTTAATGAACCAAGCGCATACGCACTCAGTACTGGTATGTCATAAAAACGGGGACCTGCATGGTATCCTGACTTTATCGGATGTAGAACGAGGGATGCACATGGGGCATTTGGAGGATGGAATTGCGGGCGATTATTCTACCGGGCACAACCGGCTGGTGGTGGCTTATCCGAACGAGTCTGTTGGGCAAGTCCTCTCTAGGATGGGCATCCGGGACTTGACGCGCGCTCCCGTAGTATCTGTAGACGAATCTCATAAACTGTTGGGAATGATCCGCCGGGAAGATATTATTCGGGCTTACAATCTTGGGCTGGCGCGCCGCTCTGAAATTCGGGAAAGAACTGCGCAGAAGCAGGTTACCGCGGTGGAAGGGGTTGAGTTTGTGGACTTTTTCCTTGAAGAAGGTGACCAGGCAGTCAACAAAACCGTGGGTGGTTTAGGAGAAAGCTTGCCAAAAGATTGCATTCTGGTATCCATCCAACGTGAAGGACATCGGCTCATTCCCCATGGAGATACTGTATTTCAGGTGGGAGACATGGTCACCGCTTATGTAGAAAATCATGAGGTGGCGACATTGCGTGACTGCCTTAAAGGTCCGGAAAAGGTTCAGAAAGCCTAAGCTTAAATAACTAAAGAAAAACTTAAGACCTGATGGATACTCCCTTGGGTCTTTTTTCTTATGGCTGATATCTTTTGCTTGATTTTTGTCTGGAGACCCCCTACAATTTAATAGTTTGAATTCTAAGACAAAGAGGAGACGATGAAAACGATTGTCATTACCGGGAGTACGAAGGGAATCGGATTGGGGCTGGCAGAGGCATTCCTGGCACGAGGTTGTCGAGTGGTCATCAGTGGAAGAAGGCAAGAGGATGTTGATCGGGTGGTGGAGGGATATGGTGATCGATATCCTGCTTCGCAAATTTATGGCAAGGCATGTGATGTGACCCGTTATGACCAGGTACAGGATCTTTGGGATGCCAGCAAGGCGCATTTTGGACAGGTGGATATCTGGATCAATAATGCGGGGCAGGCTCAGATGATTGAGAAGTTTTGGGCTTTACCTGTGGATTTGATGGAATCGGTGGTGCACACCAATATCTTGGGTCAGATGTATGGTGCAAAAGTTGCCGTAACCGGGATGCTAGATCAGGGATTTGGGGCGTTGTATTTTATGGAAGGGAAGGGTTCTCGCGGGGATGTTCAGGTTGGAATGACCTTATACAGCGCCACAAAACGGGCTGGGAATTACCTATTTCATGCCCTGGTGAAGGAGCTTGAAGGGAGCCCTGTGTTGGTGGGCAGCATCAGTCCGGGAATGGTGGTGACGGATCTGCTTACTCTACAAAAAGAGGCTGATCCGGATAATTGGGAGAGGACGAAAAATATTTTTAATATCTTGGCGGATAAAGTGGAAACAGTTACACCTTGGATTGCCGACAGGATTCTATCTAACCCGGAGCATGGGGTACAAATTCGTTGGTTGAACCGGGCAAAGGTAATGTGGCGTTTTCTGTCGGCGGCTTGGAATAGGCGCGATTTGTTTGAAGGCTTTTAAACCTGCACCTGATATCAGTTTAGATGCTGCGAGTGTTGAAGACCTGCAGGATTGCGGACAAAAACCGCGGCTTTTCATTTAATTTTGTTTTTAATGCCATCAGTGGAGATTGCTTGAGCAGTTCGGGTTCTAACAATACCCAGGGTTTAATACCCAGCATCTTTTTTCTTAATTCTTCGTATTTGATCCATTCTTCGTATTTCATAATCTCACCCTCCTTATTGGGTGTTTGACGAAAATTTATTTTGGGTATAATGAAAGGTAAGGTTGTATTTATTTTAATAGAACAATTGTTCTAAGTCAAGGATCTTAAGCTTGACACTTCTTCTTTGACTCGATTAAAGTACGAGCATCCCAATATTCTGATTTGGGTTATCTATCTATGCTAAGTGCAAGATTTATACCAGTTTGAAAAAGGCACGAGGAACTATATTCAACCATCGAGGAGGATGTGATGAATCCCTATAAATTATTGGCTTTACGATTGGATGAATTACCAAATGGTTTTCCAGCGACGGAGGATGGTGCTGAACTGCGCTTACTGGAAAAACTATTCACGCCAGAAGAGGCGGAATTAGCCTCGAAACTGCGGATGACGTTGGAAACCCATCAGCAGATTGCAGAGCGGATAGGAGGCAATGCAGATCAACTGCGCTTGGTACTAAAAGGTATGACCAAACGTGGTTTAATCAAAGCAGGAAAAACTGAGGACGGGCTAGGCTTTGAGCTGATGCCTTTTGTAGTTGGGATTTATGAATACCAGGTTGGGAACATGGATGCAGAACTCGCAGAATTGTTTGAAAATTACTACCAGCAAGCCTTTGCCCAAGTTTTATCAATCAATCCTCAGGTGCATCGAGTAGTTCCCGTAAACCAGACCATCCGGACGGATATGGAAATTGCCCCGTATGAAAATGTTTCTGCAATCATTGATGGGGCAAAATCCTGGGGAGTTGTAGATTGCATCTGCCGGCAGCAAAAAGCTCTGATTGGTGATCCTTGCGAGCATCCTTTGGATGTGTGCATGACCTTAAGCGCGCACCCCGGAGCATTTAACCATAACCGGACGATCCGAGCTTTGACGCGAGAGGAAGCCATGGAAACCCTTGCAAGAGCAGCCGATGCCGGGTTGGTGCATTCCGTTAGCAACAACCAGGAAGGGTTGTGGTACATCTGCAACTGCTGCAGTTGTTCGTGCGGAATTTTGCGGGGAATGTCTGAGAAGGGAATCGCCAATGTTGTGGCACACTCCTCATATATCAATGTGGTTGATGAGGATATCTGCAATGGCTGTGAGGACTGTATTGAGTACTGTCAGTTTGATGCCTTAGTGTTGGAAGATTTCCTCATGACCGTTCATCCACTGCGTTGTGTTGGCTGTGGGGTATGTGTGCAACATTGTGATACCGGTGCGCTAAGTTTAGAGTTGAGGGAAGAAAGAGTAGTGCCGCCTAAAACTGAAATGGATTGGATGTCTGCCAGGGCAACGGCTAGGGGCAAGGATATGAACCAAGTTTTATGATCAGATAAATTTAGGCACAACCTCCGAATTAAACAAAACAGGGCTGGTAATTTACCAGCCCTGTGTTATTTGCGAGAGCACCCGACCGGGGTGGATGAGCTGCGATGTCGGGGAGTATTGTAGGTGGCAATGCGCTTCAATGTGCTGCAATGAATGGGCAGGTGCTATCTAACTGTGATTATAGATGATTTTGTGATGGAATGACCTTACAGAATCGTAGGATATCCTAACAGTTTTGAATGGTGGGGAATTGATCAATATAACGGATTTTAGGGTTGAATTACCGGGAGGGCGATAGTATGTGTTAGCTGAGGTTTGACCGGATAAGATCTAAATTTGTTTTTGCCTCTGGAGCCATCTCGAAAAATTGGGTGATTGTGGCACAGCCATATTCAGGACAGTAAGCGCAATTTACAACTTCGTGCTCAGCGGCGCACTGCCGCACACTGCATTGGCTGCAGTATCCAATCAGCCTGCCGCCGATAGTAATACAACCATCGCATTGGCTGTCCTCCCAGGTAAGGGATAAGTTGTATTGTTGGTTGGCTTGGTCCGAGAGCCTGGTGAGGGTTTCAATATCGTTTGCTTGGGTTGCGATATACGCTTCACATTCCGAACAGTTTAATCCGCATAGGGCAATTAGTGGTGTACTCATATTTCCTCCTTGAAGAACATTTGTTCTCATTATATCAATTTTAATAGTGTGTGTAAACTGGTTCACAAGGATAATGCTAAAAAAACTTTTTATGGAATTAGAGTTCCGATTTTCATCATTACGTTTTCCTCTGGTAGCAGACTGCCTTCAAGTATAATATTGTTCAATTAATAGCATTTTTTCTGGAGTCTTTCGTGTGTAAAATCCGTAATTGGGTAAGGAACCAGCATATGGACAATGAGATGAAGGAAGAGCGTTTCGAACAGCGTATGAGGCGCGAAATAACCAACCTTTATAGTAATGAGGGTTTGACGAGCAATCTCAACGACTCAAGCGCCAAAATCTTCCTCAATTGGGCCGAACAGCATGTCCGAAAAATTGTCGATAGTACGGCTGGTATGGATGATGAACTTGCAGATGAGGTGATGTATCCTCGTTTGAAGGTGATTCGCACCATAGCCCGTTATTTGAATCAGGCTGTGGAGGGGCGAGTGGCTCCGACAATTCTCGCAGATAAAATTGTGAGTCAAGCTAAAAAACGACATGGTGATGATATCATCGAACCTGAAATAGACAAGTTGAACTCCTTGCTGAGCATGCCGGAGATCGATCCAGAATTATTTATTCAAACATTACAGTATTTACTCGAAGGAGACATGGATGGCGAAGAAGACTAAACTTGGCATAAGCCGTTCAAAAATCGCGCTGATCCTTTCAATTATTATTCTATTGACAGCATTTTTAGGGGCATTTGGGGTGATTGATACTGTCGCTTTGGACGATGCATTGGAACCATATCTCGGCGTACGGATTTTTATGACAGAACCAGATTTACCCGAAACGGCGGGTTCTGGCAGTGGGATGGGTGGTTCCCTAGCAGATGCATCAAACATCCAGATTAGTCAATCGACACATAACGGTCCCTGGTGGTCGGTGTATTTTACAACACCTGGGATTGAGGATAACCATATTGAAAATCAGCTGATTGCGAGGATCAATGCGGCAACAAGGTCGATTCATATTGCTTCCTTTGAGTTTGATTTGGAACCAGTCGCTGAAGCCCTGATTGCAGCGCAGAAACGCGGGGTAGAAGTTCTGTGGGTAACGGATGATGAATATGGCATCCAAGCGGATGAGGAGGATGGACTCAATTTGTTTGAAAAGATGAAAGATGCCGGGATTGGGGTCAAGGATGACCAGCGCGGGGCTTTAATGCATAATAAGTTTTGGATCTTCGACCGGGCGACCGTATGGACTGGTTCGACGAATATTACTTCCAACGGTACTTTACTAAATAATAATAATGTGATTGTGGTGGAATCGCCCGAATTGGCAGTTATTTATGAGCGTGAATTTCAGGAAATGTGGAAAGATAATGAGTTTGGCCCAAGGTCTCCCTCGACCGTCGATCAACAAAATGTGAAGATAGATGACACATTGGTCTTGGTTCGGTTTGCTGCAGAAGATGAAGTGGCCAACTTGCTTGCGGAGCTGCTGGCAAAAGCCCAATCAGAGATAAGATTTTTAGCATTTTCTTTTACGGATGATGATATGGGTGGGACGATCCTGCAAAAAGCAAAAAATGGGGTGAATGTTGCAGGGATATTTGAGCAGCGCGGGTCAGAGACAGAATACAGCGAGTTCTCTCTTTTGTACTGTGCAGGTGTACCTGTGCGCCAGGATGGAAATCCTAGAACAATGCACCACAAGGTGTTGATCATTGATCGCCAGATTGTTGTTACTGGTTCTTATAATTTTTCGAGCAATGCAGATAACAGCAATGATGAAAATGTGATCATCATCGAGAACAGCGAGATCGCGGCGGAATATTTACGGGAATTTGAACGCCTTTGGAAAGATAGCCAACTCCCGCAGCAGGCTGAAATCTCTTGTCCTTAGAGCGAGAAAATAAACGCGGTAAAATACAACAGGAGACTTGCCTTTATCGCTGGCAGCCTGTTGTACTGTGTGCGGAGATGTAAATATGTCTGAAATCTTTGTGATTGGACATCTAAACCCAGATATGGATTCGATCGCTTCTGCCATCGGGTATGCTTGGCTATTATAAGAGCGCGATGGATTAGAAACGGTTGCCGCCCGAGCAGGTGCGCTCAACCCCCAGACGAATTGGGTATTAAAAAAATTAGGCATTGATTCTCCAACATTACTTACCGATGCCTCACCGCGTTTTGAGTCTGTTAGCAGGAGGTTTGCCACGATTACACCCGATCAGCCGCTGCGCGAGGCTTGGACGATCTCCAACCGGACTGGAGGGATTGCCCCGGTTGTCAATGAGGATGGAACACCTTACGGGCTGGTGACGGGTTGGAGTTTGTTTGCCTTCCTCAGTGAGACGATTGGTCCAATCCTGCGCCAGGAATCAGACCATCTGACCCCTTTGATGGAAACACCCAGCCGGGAGGCCTGCAGTACCGATGTGCCCGTCTTTCAGGCGAGTGCACGCATACGGGATTCTCTCAACCGGATTTTACGGCTGGAGGAAAGCGATTTTTTTGTCGTTGATGAGAATGGCCGCTATTTGGGTGTCGCCCGGCAGCGAGATTTGCTCAACCCTCCTCGACTGCGAGTGGTTTTGGTAGACCACAATGAACCGCGCCAGTCGATTGGCTCGCTGGATGAAGCTGAACTGGTCGAAATTCTGGATCATCACCGGCTGGATAACGCCTCTACTCATGTCCCGATCCGTTTCACAGTAGACGTGGTTGGCAGTACCAGCACTCTGGTTGCCGAACGGATTGAGGAGGCTGGCTTAAGTGCACCTCCTGAGATCGCCGGGGTGCTGTTGGGAGGTCTGCTGTCAGATACTTTGGTTTTGACTTCCCCGACTACTACCCCACGTGACCACCGTGCTGCAGAACGGCTGGCGCGTTGGGCATTCGTTTTGGGAAGTCCGTTGCAGGAGGAAACGCTTGAGAGTTTTGGGGATCAGGTTGTTGGCGCTGGGGCGGGGATTGAGGCGCGCAACCCCGATGAGATTGTGAGCCAGGATATGAAGCGCTATGAAGCAGGTGGATTCCGCTTCAGCATTGCCCAAGCTGAGGTCACTAAATTTATTGATTCGGAAGATATCAAACAGGCTTTATTCGATGCCCTGAACCGCCAGCGGGATAAGAATGGCCTGGATTTTTCAATGTTAATGGTGACCAATGTGGTTGGCGGTTCCAGCAGGTTGTTGTTTTCGGATGGACCGCCGATTTTAAATGAACTCCCATATCCGCTGCTTTCGGATGGAATCCGGCATGCTGAGGGAGTCGTTTCCCGGAAGAAGCAGCTTTTACCAGTTGTTTTAGGTTTGGTGGAAGACTAATGACCGCGAGTATTTACCAGGAAATTACCGAAATTATCCAAACACAAGGAACAGCCGCACTATGCGTGATCGTGCAGGCCAGCGGTTCTACCCCCCGGGGAACAAGCAGCAAGATGATTGTCTATCCTGACGGTCACTTTTCCGGCACGATTGGCGGTGGGGAATTGGAACACCGAGTCATCCAGGCTGCGCTGGAGGCGATGGCAGATGGGGAAACCAGACTGGTCTCTTACCAGATGGCAGATCCTGAGCGTGGTGACCCAGGTGTGTGTGGCGGTCAATTGGAGGTGTATGTGGAACCAATACTCCCTCAACCAACAGTAATTGTGATCGGCGCGGGACATGTCGGGCGTGAGGTTGCCCGTCTGGCCAGCTGGCTGGGATATTCTGTGATCATCAGCGATGATCGTGAAGAATTATTAACTGAGGATCTGGCTGAATTGGGAAAGATTCATCATGGAGAAATGGTAGACCTGTTGAATAAGTATAATCTGCATCGCCAGTCTTATATTGTCCTTACCACTCGAAATGTAGAAGTGGACGTGAAGGGTTTACCATCTTTGCTGGAATCTCCTGCTGCCTTTATCGGGGTGATTGGATCACGTCGGCGCTGGCAGACTACCCGAAAAATATTATTGGAACAGGGTGTAGAAGAGGAAATCCTATCGCGCGTCCACTCGCCTGTTGGACTGGAACTCAATGCTGAAACCCCCGAGGAAATTGCAGTGAGTATCCTGGCACAAATTACCATGATCCGCCACCGTGGGGATGGCGGTGTGATGTCGGAGCGATAATGGGTGACATGGCACAAGCCTTAGCAACCGCAGTACTTCAGCTCAGTTGCAAAAACGGATTAAGACGGTAGAATCAATTAAGGATGATTCTTGTCCTGCGGGACGCTAAATTTATCAAATTAGACGCAAAGATGAAGTGAGTATTTCAAATTATGTGGAAAAAATATTTTCAACCAACGACTATAGAACAAGTTATTGAAGCGATTTCTGCTGGCAAAGGTCATACCCGAATCATTGCGGGTGCCACCGATTTGATTTTGGAAATGGAAGCCGGGATGCATCCCGCGGTGGACACTCTGATTGATATTACCCGAGTCACAGGTCTGGATGAGATTACTTTGGACCATGATGGATGGATCCATCTGGGGCCTTTGGTTACACACAATGATTGCGCATCTTCAAAACTAATTGTCGAGCAGGCATTTCCTTTGGCTCAAGCCTGCTGGGAGGTCGGGGCTCCTCAGATCCGCAACCGTGGGACTGTGGCAGGCAACCTGATTACGGCTTCTCCTGCGAATGATACGATCACGCCGTTGATGGCTTTGGGTGCCAGCGTCAAACTGCTCTCTGAACGCGGGGAGCGGTCTGTGGCTCTTAAGGATTTCTTCACCGGTGTACGTAAGACAGTGCTAGAACCAGATGAAATCCTGGTAGATATCTTTTTCCCTGCTCTCAAAAACGGGCAGCGCGGGATGTTCTACAAAGTGGGGTTGCGGAAAGCTCAAGCAATTTCGGTTTTAAATCTGGCAGCGGTGTTGTCTTTTGAGGATGAGGTTGTGAACAAAGCAACTGTTACCTTAGGCGCAGTGGCACCAACGATCGTCCATGCGCAGGCAGCAGAACAGTTTTTGGTCGGGAAAAAGTTAGACCAGGCAGTGATTGAACAGGCTGCTGATCTGACAGTTGATGCGGCTCACCCGATTGATGATTTAAGGGGTACCGCGGCCTACCGCCGCTATATGGTTGGTGTGATCGCAAAACGCACTTTCACCAAGCTGGCTGAGGGTACTCAGCGAGATGATTATCCAATTGAACCGCCAATGCTTATCAGCAAACAAGCCAAAAGCGGGCTGTCTAATCCTTCTGGCAGCAATGGGAGTTTTGAGCCGATAGAAACGGTCATTAATGGCAAAACGTTCCGGTTTGAAACGGGGCACGATAAAACCTTACTTCACCTGCTGAGGGAGGAAGCGATGCTGACTGGTACCAAAGAGGGCTGCGCAGAAGGGGAGTGCGGGGCGTGCACGGTCTTCCTGGATGGCAAAGCAGTGATGAGCTGCCTAGTGCCGGCCCCAAGAGCGCATCAGGCCAAGATCGTGACTGTTGAAGGCTTAAAGCAAGGGGAAAAACTGCACCCCGTTCAGCAGACTTTTATTGACGATGCCGCGGTTCAATGCGGTTACTGTACGCCAGGATTTGTAATGTCTGCAGCCATGGTGTTGGAAGAAATACCTGCTCCAAACCGAGAACAGATTCAATATGCTCTGACTGGTAATTTGTGCCGGTGCACTGGATACTATAAGATAATTCAGGCAGTAGAAGATGCTGCGAAAGTGAGGATCGGTGATGAGTGATTATTTTGAGAAAGAAAAACGGGAAAAAGCGAAAGAAATCCATCCTGTCTGGCGGGGGATTGGGTTGATTATGATTTTTCTAATCCCGATCCTGTCGTTTGCTTTGTCTGATGTGCTTTTGCAGTCAGCCCGCAGCAATGGGATTGTGATTCCACTTGAGCTGCAATCTGGAACGACCGAACTACCCGTCTATGGACCCGTGCTGGATTTGAAGGCTGTGTTAATTTTTGGTTTTGCGATTATGCTGGTGCTGTTCGGTTTGTTTACGATTATTAACGCGGCAGTCTACCGCGGTTCTAAGGATTCAACGTACCAAATTTTCCAGGCTGCGCCAAAACAGTATAAAAGAAAGCGCAAATTAAAGAAGCCCACATACGAAAAATAGATTGTTGGATTGAAGAAAGGGTTAGATGGAACGTACCGTACCCGAAGTTGCCTCTGAAGAGATTGAACTCTACCTCAGGACGGCATATTCTCTTTTGCGGGCTTCTACCGAAGTGCGCTTGCGTAGTTTGGAAGAAGCACATGCTGGGATGAACTCGTTGCTGCACCCAATGGCACGCCAGAAAGTGGTGGATGCATCGGCGTTTGTATACAGTGTACTTCGCTTACCCAAAGTAATTTCAGAGGTAGACCTCGTTGTTTTAGGCCAGAGTTATGAGATGTTCTCAGAGTATGAGATCGAGGGGTTTCAAGATTGGCAAGAAGTCCGGGCACCTGCTAGGCGCAGACGCTGCTTCTTCAATGGAAATGATATTCTCGCCTGCCTGATTACCAGTCGTTCGGACATCGATGACCTCGTCCCGATCTTGACGGCCTACCAGATTGAGTGGAACAAGATCAACCGGCTCATCCAACAGGTACCTAATGAGATTAACCTGAGCCATTTGGCAGATGATCCAAAAGGAATGGAACGGGTCGCTGAAGTGCTCAGCTTAGATTTTGAGGATATGGAGCGGCTTGTTTCGATTTGGGGAGATGATTTTGGGGCAAACATGCAGAAAGTCGCTGAGAAGAGGATGGATTTCAAAATCCGGCTTCTTGATGGATCCCTGAGTGAATATCGGCGAGCGATTCACCGCTGGTGGCTGCAGATTGAACATCTACGTCCCAAATTGTCTAACGAACCGGTCTATTTTGTTTCTTCAAATTCTCATAGTTTGGTAAATTTGGTTACTGGCTTTGCTCTGGAACATGAAGATGAACTGCTGTCATTTTTAAAAAATAAATCCGACCAGGATTTGAAGCAAGAATGGGAAAAGATCCAGGCAGATGAAGTCCCATCTTCCAGGGAGAATTTTTTATATTACCTGTTAAAAAAGACGCAAGGTACTCCTTTAGGCCAAAAGTTAATTCAGGCACGTACAGAATGGGAGATGGCGCATTCGATCCAGCGGGCAGAAAGCAAGCACAATTTTGACCTGGAGTCTCAATTGATCCCTCTCTCTCTCCTCGATAGAGATCGGATCGACCCGCGTCTTACCGAAGATTACAGTGAGGTGTTAAAAGAGAGCAATGCAGTCATCATTAACATCGACTACCCACTTGGCTTAGCAGCCTACCAAGTGATGACTGAGATAGCGGATAATGTTGGAAAGGTGTTGGGGATTTATATCATTGGAAAAGCGGCCACCCTGAATGGGGTGGTGGGGGATGTAATGATCCCGAATGTTGTCTATGATGGCCAATCCCTGAACACATATCTATTTTCCAACTGCTTCCGTGGGCATGATGTTTCACCATACCTGGTGTATGGGACCGCTTTGGATAACCAGAAGGCGGTGACGGTACAGGGAACCTTCCTGCAGAATGTGGATTATATGGATGTGTTCTACCGGGAAGGTTATACGGATATTGAGATGGAGGGAGGGCCCTATCTTTCCGCCATTTATGAAATGACCCGCCCAAAGCGACACCCGCTAAATGAAGTGGTAAATCTGTACGATCTACCATTTGACCTGGGTATGCTGCATTATGCATCAGACAAGCCGCTGAGTAAAGGTAGAAATCTCGGCCAAGCCAACCTGTCTTATTTCGGCATGGATCCGACATATGCTACCGCTGTGGCGGTGTTGAAACGTATATTTAAATTAGAGAAATCCAGGCTGGGGCGAAAAAGTGATTAAATCCAGTAGCTTGGTGAAAAAGGATTGAGGAAAGAATATGCGATCGATTGGACAATCTGCAACCCGAATTGATGCCCGGGGAAAAGTAACCGGGGAGACAGCTTATCCTGGCGACTTAAACCTGGATAACCAGTTATATATGAAAATCTTGTTTGCCGGTCGCCCACACGCCATCATCAAGGCAATCGATACCTCCAAAGCTGAAACTTTAGAGGGAGTATTGGGTGTGTTTACAGCCAAAGATGTGCCAGTAAATGAATATGGCCTGACAATAAAAGATCAGCCGGTGCTGTGTGGACCGGGAGCAAAAAAGCCATTCACCGACCGGGTGCGGTTTGTCGGTGACCAGGTGGCAGTGGTTGTGGCAGAAAGCGAGAAGCTTGCTGCCCGAGCCTGCTCATTGATTGAGGTGACATACGAAGACCTGCCAGTGATCACAAATGTGGAAGAAGCCCGAAAGCCGGGAGCTTTCCTCATTCATCCGGATGAAGAAAGCAATGCTTACTATAAATACAATATTCGCAAAGGGGATGTAGAAGCAGCTTTCGCCATGGCTGACGTGATTGTGGAGGGAGAATACCACACTCCGGCACAAGAACACGCCTATTTGGCGCCGGAAGCCGGTCTGGCTTATTTTGATGAGGAAAACCGGATAACGATTGCGGTAGCAGCTCAATGGGCACACGAGGAACAGGCGATGATTGCCCATGCATTGGACCTGCCACCGGAGAAAATCCGGGTGATCCATCCCGCGATTGGAGGGGCGTTTGGTGGGCGAGAGGATATTTCCATCCAGATTGCAATGGCACTAGCGCTCTTTCGATTAGACCAACGTGGTATCCGGCGGCCGATCAAGATTATCTGGTCGCGGCAAGAATCGATTATTGGACATCACAAACGCCACCCATACCTGATCCGAACCAAATGGGGTGCTACCAAAGATGGGCAAATTATTGCAGCAAAATCTGAGGTATTGGCAGATGCCGGAGCGTACAACTACACCTCCAACAAGGTTCTCGGAAATGCCACCCTGCTGGTGTCTGGACCGTATGCCATCGAAAATGTCAGTGTCGATGCGTATGCGATTTATACCAATAATAACCCTGGCGGAGCTTTTCGCGGGTTTGGCGGTCCGCAAGGGGCTTTTGCAGCAGAGTTGCAGATCACTAAATTAGCCGAAGCTCTAGGAATGGACCCTGTGGAGATCAGGTTGAAGAACGTCATCCGTGATGGTGTGGATGGCCATACCCAGACTCCATTGCCTGAACCCGTGACTTTAGATCGGGTGATGGAGAACTGCGCCCTTTCTTACGGCTGGAAGCAGGAAAATGGACATTGGCAGAGGGAAGTAAAGTCTGTACAACAACCCGGGCATATTAAACGTGGCATTGGGTTTACTTGTGGTTTCAAGAATGTCGGCTTTTCTTTTGGTTTCCAGGAGCGGAGTTGGGCAACAGTTGAGCTGCATGGCAAAGCGCAGATCGACCGCGTCGTGGTACATCATGCTGGTTCAGATGTGGGACAGGGAGCGCATACCGTTTTTAAACAGATGGCTGCGGAAGCATTAGATGTTCCACTTGAGATTATCGAATTAGTTGCTGCGGATACAGCAGTGACCGGAGACGCCGGGAGTTCTTCTGCTTCCCGGATGACCTTTATGGCAGGGAATGCAATCCGTGGAGCAGCAAAGCTAGCCCTGCAAAAATGGCAGGAGGAAGACCGGCCAGCGATTGCAGAGTTTAACTTTGAACCACCGTCTACCACTCAAATGGAAAAAGGAACGGGAAAAAGCTACCCGAATTTTGCCTATGGTTATGTCGCTGAGGTGGTTGATTTGGAAGTAGACACTGAAACTGGGGAGATAAACGTGTTGAGAGTGGTATGTGCGGATGATGTTGGCAAAGCGATTAACCCAACTCTGGTGGAAGGCCAGATTGAAGGTGCTGTGGTTCAGGCCGGTGGATATGCCATACTAGAAAAATTCATCCAACAAGATGGGTACATTATTACCGATAAACTATCTAATTACCTCATCCCAACGATCTTGGATGTGCCAGAACAGGTAACTTCCATTATCCTGGAATATGCTGATAAGATTGGACCCTTTGGAGCACGCGGGATGGCGGAAATGCCATTTATCCCACTTGCGGCGGCAGTCATATCTGCGCTGCACGATGCAACGGGAGTCTGGTTTAATGATTTTCCTGTGACCCCAGAAAGAGTGTTGCGAGGTTTAGGTAAATTAAATTAACATACGAGTCAATGGCTCGGAAAGGGTGTGTGAAGTGACACACCCTTTTTGTTTGGGAGGTAGTTTTTGACCTCCATGTTAGAAAGGGGAATATTCCCAGTTTGGTTGATTTCTATGTCATAATAGTGTTTGGAGTACTGTTTAGAGATCAGTTTACACTGCAACTTAGAACTATTTGTGACTAAAGGTGATATAGTTGCCCACTGCTTAACCAAGTGAGATTGCATGGCATCTTGGATTGTACATCTGCGTATCGCTGAAAAAATATTAGACCATCTCCCGATGCTGGATGCCGGGCAGTTTGCGATTGGGAACGTAGCCCCGGACAGCGGAGTGCCGGATGAGAATTGGGAGGTATTCGATCCGCCACCTGAGGCGACCCATTTTAAGCCCAAAACCACACCTTATTCGTCCATTGTTTCGGAAGATTTACGATTCTATCGTCAGTTTATGCTGGATCAGGTTTCTTTGAATGAAGAGCCAGAGCGATTCTCCTTTTTGCTGGGGTATTTTTTCCATTTGATCACGGATAACCTGTGGTCAGAACGAATCGGCCGCCCGACTAAGGAACGCTATAAAAGCGAGTTCGAACAGAATCCTGATTTTATCTGGGAAGTAAAGAAAGATTGGTACGGGTTGGATTTTGCTTATGTGCGGTCTCATCCTGACTGTTTGTTCTGGGGCGATTTTCTCAGCAGTTCTTATCAGATAGAATATTTGGATTTCTTCCCTCCTGGCGCCATCGCCAAACAATTAGACTATATCAAGACTTTTTACCAACGCGTGGATGCAGAAGTAAAGGAACAGCTGCGCCTTTCGAATAATATGTATTTGAATGAGGCTGAGATGGCCCTATTTGTGGATGGGGCTTATCGCGATCTATTAAGAATTTACCATGCGATCTGGGATCGCGGTGTGTCTGTAGATGGGTTTGTCAGTGCAGTGGAGCTACACCTTCAAAACTGACATCAGGAATCCAACAGGAGTGTTTGAAATGAAGTATGAATTCCCAATGCGCGGCGAGACAAAAGAATTGACACCCGAGGTGCGAGCTGGTTTAGTGGGTGAATTTGTCCAATTGCCGGACGGCGTTGTGCCGTACGAGTTGGGCGGACCTGAAGATGGTCCGGTTGTGGCTTTGGTGCATGGGTTTTCGGTGCCATACTTTATTTGGGATCCAACATTTGAGGCATTGGTTCAGGCTGGATACCGAGTGCTTCGCTACGATCTGTTTGGAAGAGGTTATTCGGACAGACCGTATTTACGCAATGATAAAGAACTTTTCAACCGGCAGTTGACCGATCTGTTGGATGTATTAGGGATTAAGAAATGTTTGGGAGTGATCGGGTTATCCATGGGGGGAGTGATAAGCGCCAATTTTTGCGTCCAAAATCCTGACCGGGTTGAAAAATTGATCTTGATTGATCCGGCTGGTTTTCCGGTGGAGATTCCGGGCGCATATAAACTGCTGCTTGTACCCGGTTTGGGTGAATTGGTATTTGGTTTGATGGATGGGGAAAGGCTTGAAAAAGCAATGGCGGATGATTTTTATGATCCGAGGTATGTGAAAGCATTCGCGGATCTATACCGCCCGGCGATGCAATTTAAGGGATTCAGACGCTCGTTAATCTCAACCATCCGGGCAGGCGTGGTCGATGACGAGGTCGATGTATATCGGAATTTAGGCAAAATGACTGGCCCTCCAGTGATGCTGGTGTGGGGGGAAAATGACGAAAGCGTCCCTTTTAAATTCAGTAAGACCCTCGTTTCGCTAGTGCCGAGGACACAATTTCATCCGATCCCAAACGCCGGGCATATTCCCCATTATGAACAAGCCTCCCAAGTCAACCCGCTTATCTTGGAGTTTTTGGATGAGCACTAAACCTCGAGCTTTGATTCGAGGAGGAGGTGATCTGGGGAGTGGGGTTGCTGCCCGCCTGCATCGAGTGGGTTTTGAGGTAATGGTGGCTGAGATTGAACATCCGTTGGTGGTACGAAGGCTGGTGTCTTTCGCTGAGGCGATTTTCAGCGGCCAGGTGAAGGTGGAAGAGATTGTTGGACGAATGGTAACCGATCTGGAAGAAGCCAGCGCAGTTTTGAGGCGTGGTGAAGTGGCCGTGATGGTAGACCCTGAACTGATATGTTTGGAGCTCTTTTCTCCTTTGGTTTTAGTGGATGCCAGAATGCGCAAACGTCCCCCTGAGATTGGAATGGAAGCAGCGCCCTTCGTTGTTGGTTTAGGCCCAGGTTTCTCCGCCGGAGATAACTGCCATGCAGTCATCGAAACCATGCGGGGACATCGTTTGGGCCGGGTGATTTGGGAGGGGGAAGCGCTGCCGAATACCGGGATCCCGGATACCGTTGCAGGAAAATCCAGTGAACGTGTGCTGCGTGCCCCTAAAGGCGGGGTTCTGCGTAATGAGGTGCAAATCGGTGAGCAGGTACAAAAGGGTGAAATTGTAGCGTCGGTCGCGGATGCGCCTATCCGCGCACCATTTTCAGGTGTATTACGCGGTATGATTCAGGAAGGTCTGACGGTTACACCTGGAATGAAAATTGGGGACCTGGATCCTCGAAATGATCCTGAATATGCTCGGATGATCTCTGATAAGTCTTTGGCGATTGCAGGCGGTGTTTTGGAAGCCATTTTTAGCCGGAAAGAAATCCGGGACCAAGTTTATGCGCCTGATTGATGCCATTTCGGTTGAGAAGACTTCTCGGATAGCTTTTGTAGGAGCCGGGGGAAAAACTACGGCGATGTTCCGTCTTGCTCGTCAGGCAAAAACAGCGGGAATGGATTTGATTTTCTGCTCGGCTACCACCCATCTCGCTGAGGAACAATTAGAACTGGCGGACCAACACATTATCTTGAATACAATGGATGACCTTCATCGTTTGGATGCAATATCTGCTGAAGGTGTGGTTTTATTGACCGGGCCGTTAGGGGAAGATGGAAGGACCAAGGGGCTTTCCTTGGAATTAATCTCTGAAGTGGATAAGCTGGCCAGTCGTTACCATGCGGCTTTGTTGATTGAAGCGGATGGCGCCAGGTGTAAACCGCTGAAAGCGCCGGCTGATCACGAACCAGTAATCCCTCCCTGGGTAGAAAGGGTGGTTGTGGTCGTTGGCATGTCTGGTTTAGGGAAACCCTTAACCGAAGAGGTTGTGCATCGTCCAGATATTTTTGGGGAGCTAGCTGGATTGCAACGCGGTGAGGTGATCAGTATTGAGGCTTTGTCTCAGGTGCTGCTTTCAGAAGCAGGTGGGATGAAAGGAATCCCATCACGGGCCAGAAGAATTGTAATTTTGAACCAATGTGATGATATTGAAAAGGCAGCCCAAGGAAAATTACTCAGTGAGAAATTGAAACTGGGCTATGGGCAGGTGATACTGTCTAAGCTGGCCAAATCGTCTCCTGATGAAGTGATCGCTGTCAATCGTCGGATTGCCGGGATCATTCTCGCTGCGGGTGGCTCAGTTCGGATGGGGCAGCCGAAACAGTTGCTTGACTGGCACGGGAAAGCTTTCGTACGGGCTGTGGCAGAAACTGCTCTCAGTTCAGGACTTGCTCAAGTTATCGTGGTCACAGGCGCATACCAGAATGAGGTGGATGAAGCATTGGAGGGTCTACATGTGGTTTTGCGGCATAATCCTGATTGGACAGAGGGACAAGCCAGTTCGGTGCGCAAGGCGATCGAGAGTTTATCTCCCGCGGATCAGGATGTGTATGGGGTAATTTTCTTTTTGGTTGACCAACCTCAGATTTCGGTAGCTTTGGTGCAGAGTTTATTAGATACCTATCATACATCTCTTTCTCCGATTGTGGCTCCCCTGATCAATGACCGCCGCGGCAACCCAGTTTTATTTGACCAAATGACTTTTGGTGAACTCAGTCAGCTGACAGGGGATGCTGGAGGAAGGCAAGTTTTCTCGCGATTTGAAGTCAATTATATACCCTGGTTGGATGACAAAATGGGACTGGATGTGGACACCCTGGAGGATTACAAGCGGTTACTTCGAGATGAATGAGGCGGGTTGCTTTCCAGCTTATAAAAAACTTGCCAATTAAGTCTGTTTGTGCTATGGTGGTATCAGTTAGTGTCAACATTAACCTGACGAAGTAGGAGTACGATTGTCAGCAAAAGAGAAGACCATCCTGATTGTGGATGATGAGCTTGAGGTTTCGGAATTGTTTTCCGAAATGCTTACCTTGATTGGATTTCAGGTGCGGTCAAGCCATCATTATAAACATGCGATCGATTCGATCAATACATCGCCCCCTGATGGGATTGTGCTGGATGTAATGATGCCAGAAATATCAGGGCTAGAGGTGTTGAATTTTGTTCGCACCCACCCTAAGTATCAGGATATTCCAGTGATCATCGTGTCTTCGAAAGGTTTTCCTGTTGATATTGAAGCTGGTGTAAATGCGGGAGCAAATATCTATCTGACCAAACCTGTTAGTTTCCCAGATTTAACCCAAGCTGTACAAAATGCTCTTCAGATAAAATAACTAGTTGAATAACTAGAAAGAGAATAGGGAATGTCTGTTATCCGTTCTTTTATTGCGGTTGATTTGCCAGAAACGCTCAACCGATCATTAGAGCAAGCATCCCAGCAACTGCAGGAGTTGGTGGGAAGTTTACCAGTGCGTTGGGTGCCGGTTTTAAATATCCACTTAACCCTCAAGTTTTTAGGGGATGTCTCTGAAAAGAATATCCGGATGCTGCAATCGATCCTGTATACCGAGGCAGCAAACCATCATCAATTTGAGATCAGTGTGGGTGGGTTTGGAATGTTTCCCAATGCTACGAGACCGCGCGTATTATGGGTAGGGGTAGAAGCACCGGATGAGCTGATCAATTTACAACG
>JARROY010000004.1:0-19061 GCA_037383445.1 Anaerolineales bacterium
CCCCCAATATGTCCACCAGGCCAAAATCTACCCCGCACCACGACTTGATGCACAGGTCCGGCACGCCTTTGGATTTCATCAGTTCGGCAACCGGGCACTGCAGCACATCCAGATAAAAACCATTTTCTAATTCTCCCATCTTAAACCGGTAAGCTGGAGCGCTGAAGAGTGTTTTCATAATCCGCTCTACAAAGAATTTTAATTGCCTTTGCTGGCTGCGAAAGAGAGGCGTTGAAACGCGTTTGGCCCTTCTCGTCCAGGTGGATGTGATCTGCCAGGTTAGATCTTGGATCAACCCAATCGCCGTTTCTTCTGTCAGACCAAAATCTCTCATCGCCTGGTACGCAGAGAGTGTTACAAAGGCAAACTGCATCACCAGCCAGTTCCCCAAGTTGGCTTGCTTCGGCATTTGCCTGGCCTGGCTATGGCAGATACTCCAGGTGGACTCTAAGATAATGTGAATATTTTTTGAGTCTAAGGAAGGAACCGTCTGCTTCTCACTCCAAAGTTTTAGTGCGGTGCGATGCAGGTAGCGAGAGAAAAGCAGTTCAAACAGTTTTGGCTGCAGCATTCCTTCGCTTCTCATCTCAATCTTATTGTACCTTCTTCCGCTACTGAACTGCCAGTTCGTTTCTGCGAAGCAGCTGCGCATTGACCGCCACAATCACGGTGCTGAGCGACATCAACAAAGCACCCACTGCGGGTGATAAGAGAATGCCCACCGGAGCCAATACCCCAGCCGCCAGCGGCAGGGCGATCACGTTGTAACCGGTCGCCCAGACCAAATTTTGGATCATCTTTTTGTAGCTGGCTCTGCTGAGCGCGAATATCTTGACCACATCCAGCGGGTTGCTCTTCACCAGGATGATCCCGGCGGATTCCACCGCCACATCCGTCCCGCTGCCGATCGCAATCCCAACGTCTGCCCGGGTGAGTGCCGGGGCATCATTGACTCCATCACCGACCATCGCCACCAGTTTTCCCTCATCCTGCAGCTTCATCACCATTTTGTCTTTGTCTTCCGGCAGCACTTCAGCAAACACCTGGTCGATCTTCAAATCATCGGCAACCGCTTTGGCAACCGCTTCGCTGTCACCGGTCAGCATAACCACTTCAATCCCCATCTCGTGCAGTTTATCCACCGCTTGCTGGCTTTCCTCGCGGACGACATCCGCCAAGGCAAGAGAACCCAATATCTGCTGATCGCGAATCACATGCACCACGCTCTGTCCCTTTTGGCTGGCGGTATTTTCAAAGCCCTGCAGGCTATCTGGCAGTGAAAGCTCCAGCATTTCCAGCATGCGCGGCCCACCGATATACACTTTAACGCCATTCGAAGCGGCCTGCACCCCACGCCCCTTGATCGCTTCAAAGTTAGAAACCTCGGGCAAAGACAGGGCCAACTCTTCCGCTTTATTGCGGATGCCGCGGGCAATCGTGTGTTCCGAATCGCCCTCAATCGCGGCAGCCAAGGCCACCACTTCGTTTTCATCACGGTTATCAATGGTTGCTATATCCACCACGCCAAACTCACCTTTCGTGAGGGTGCCGGTCTTATCGAAAATGACGGTATCGATCTCCCGCGCTTTTTCTAAGGCCAGCCGGTCCCGCACCAGGAAGCCGTTTTTTGCCCACAAAGCTGTCGTGATCGCCACAAACAGCGGAACGGCCAAACCAAGGGCATGCGGGCAGGCGATCACCAAGACTGTCGCCACCCGGGCGATGATGTCTACGTCAAATCCAATCGCAATCACCCAGGCAATCGCAGTAATCACCGCGGTGCCTAAGGCCACATAGAAAAGCCAACCAGCGGCTCTGTCTGCTAAGATCTGGGTATTCGATTTGCTTTTCTGGGCTTCATCGACCAGCCGCATGATCCCGGCCAGGGCGGTATCCTCCCCAGTGGCGGTGATCTTCACCCGCAGGCTGCCGTCTCCGTTGATCGTCCCCCCGATCACCTGGTCGCCAGGGCTTTTACTGACCGGTTTGGATTCCCCGGTGATCATCGACTCATTGACGTCCGATTCACCTTCAATGATCTCGCCATCCGCTGGGACAGAGGCTCCCGGGCGAATGAGAATCCTGTCCCCATTTCGCAGTTCAGAGATCTGGACTTCTTCGGTCTGACCATCCTCGCGGATGCGTTCGGCGGTGTCCGGCATCAGTTTGGCCAGCTCATCCAGTGCCCCAGAGGCCTGCCGTACACTGCGCATCTCGATCCAGTGCCCCAGCAGCATGATATCGATCAGGGTGACCAGCTCCCAAAAGAAGGTCGTGCCGAGGGCAAACAGCTGGGCTGCCAGGCTGTAGATAAAGGCGACCCCAATCGCTAATGAGATCAAGGTCATCATGCCCGGCTTGCGGTTCTTGATCTCCGGCACCGCCATTTTTAGAAACGGAACGCCGCCGTAAAGAAATACAATCACGGCAAACACCGGGGTGATCCAGGCGGACCCTGGAAATTCCCCGATGGAATACCCCAAAAAACCTTGGATCGCAGGACTGAAGATCAGCACCGGGATAGAAATCAGGGTGCTGATCCAGAACCGCTTGCGGAACATTTCTTCATGTCCCGAATGGTCTACATGGTTGCCATGTCCATCATGGTTCTGCGATGCACCATGCTTCGAATGTTCTTGGTGCTCGTCTCCACTTTCATCGTGCCTTGAATGTTCTTGAGAATGCCCCTGGGCGTGGTGCTGTTGATGATTTTGATGTCCTGAATGTTCTTCTTTTTCCCCATGTTTCATTTGATCCATTGCTTTACATATCCTTCCTCACGTAGTGAATGGATTTTATATTAATAATTTAACTAATCTAATAAAGGCGCAAAATGTCTGTGCCCTCGGTAGTTCAATTTGCCTTTAAATTATACGTCTGAGAATTTTCCTCAGCTTTGGCAAAGGGTTTTCATCATTGGGCGTATTAATTTTTTCGCTGATTTACGAGTTGTCGTTGATATCTGCCATCATGGACTGATATTCTTTTCGAGTGATCTCCCCCCGGGCATAGCGCACTTTCAAAATTTGCTCAGGGGTAGATTGAGATCCATCTTGTGCTTGATTGGCCTTCCCCTGGCGCACAGCCCAAACCACAAAGATGATTAGACCGATCAGCAACAAGGCAAAGAACCCAAAACCGAACAGTAAGACCCCCCAACCACCAAATCCAAACGTATGCATAGGACCTCCGATCATTATCCTGTTTATCTACCCCTTCTATTGTTGTATCTATTGTAAGTCAAATTTATGAAAAACATCTTAGAATATCATACAAAGAATATAAGAATGGTCTTATAATAAACCGTAATATTCTACGTATGACTCAATAAAGAAACTCCCCAGCCTTAATGGGCTACCCTTCCAATGCAGCCGCCGATTCAACCATGTTCGAATGCTTCCTCATCACCGTAATTCAATATGATTGGGATTAGCCATACAGTTCAAAGTAATATCTTTATCAATTTTGGAGTGATAGCAGAGGTTTCGATTGAGCCAATCACTTGTTAGAAGGAGTAAGGTATGAAAAAGAAAGTAGGTTTGTTTTTAATCTTTATGATGGCGCTGATATTAACCGCATGTTCATCCAGTTCTGCACCGAAGCCTCTAGAGCTCACCATCGAGCTAAGTGAATTTAAATTCTCCCCAAACACCTTGGAATTCCAGGTGGGGCAGGAAGTCACTCTTCATCTGGTAAACGTTGGGGCTCTAGGCCACGAAATCATGTTTGGGCGGGATGTGATGATGGAAGATGGACAACCTGACGGCTACATGACAGATATGTTCCAATCGGCCAATGTCGAGCCAGAAGTCACCGTGAAAGAAGGTTCTCAAAGCGACAATGATATGAATATGGAGGAAGACGAGGAACACGACCACGCTGGATTTATGGTGGAAGTACCGCCCGGAGATGACGAATATACGATGACATTCACTGTCACCGAGGACATGGTCGGAACCTGGGAAATCGGCTGCTTTGATCAAAACGGTGTTCACTACTCGGCAGGAATGGTCGGAACGCTGACGGTTTCTCCATAGCCATTTAGCGATTTGTTCGAGTATAAGTAAAACTTATTGCTGAGCGAGTTTAGAACCTCTCTCGGCTTATGTATCAATGCGCTTGTCCCTGAGCCTACCGGTTAGTGTTCAGGGGCAACTTCTTTATGATCAGCTTCAAGCGAATAAGTTTATTTCACCTGCACAAACCGGCCGCGCTTCTTCTCTTCCTTGGCTTGGGAATAGACGTCTAATAATTTCTTAGCCTGGTCGATGATCTCAAATTCCGCCGATCGAGCATACGCTTCCTGTTTAAAATTTTCATAAAGCTCCGGAGAAATAAGAAGTTGGTCAACTGCCTTAGAGAACGCCTCAACATCCTGGTCTACCAGGAATCCCTGCACCTCATTTTGGACAATGTCACGTGTCCCGCTGGCATCTACGGCAATCACAGGCAGGCCTGCTGCCATGGCTTCCATCGTGACCAACCCCTGGGTTTCAGTAGTTGAAGCAAAGCCAAAAAAATTAGCCGCCCGAAGATAATTGGGCACCTCATCAAAGGGAACAAAGCCGATAAAATGCACTTTATTCCTGATCTCCAACTCCACGGCATAGCGCTCCAAATTTTTTCGATCAGGGCCATCCCCCAGTAGAACCACCTCAAGCTTGGGATGATTTTGCATCGCCATAGCCGCTGACTGGAGCAAGAACTTCCAATTCTTCTCCTTCGACAAGCGGCCAATCGAAATCATCACTGCCGCATCCTCCCACCCGTGTTTTGCCCGAATCCCTGCGCCATCGGCTTGCTGGTACGGTTTGAGATCGATGCCGGTTGGGATCACCGTATAATTCGAGTCCAGTCCATACTCATTCAGCAGTATCTCCAGCATACTCTGTGATGGTACGACAATATGCTGGCAGCGGCGCATGAAGTTCTTCAGCCAATCATGGACAGTGTCTTTGAGAAATTCCTGAACCACCTCTTGGGGCAGTGGGACGTAATGAGTATATTCCCGGTATTGAGTGTGGAAGGTGAACACCAGCGGTAAATCAAGTTTCTTGGCTTTGTACGCCGCCACCTGACCCAATAACACCGGGTGTTGTGTGTGAATCACATCCAGTTTTAAGTGTGGCAGCAGCCAATCGATATAAGGTGAAACAGGAAATATCGCCGGGATTTCCACCGGTCCAGGAATCGATAAGCTCGGGTAGCGAAAGATAAAAGGTTCCTCATCTTGATAGTTATCTTCCTGGGCAAACACAAACACCTTGTGCCCCAAATCGGTCAGAGCCTGGCGGTATGTACTCACCGAGCGGACCACCCCGCTGATCACCGGCAAATAATTATTGGTATAAAAAGCAATCCGCATCACACCTCCCTACTAATATTACACGAATTTAAGACTGGAACATATTTCGATTTTTCTCCGGACGACCAGGGACTTAGTTATCAACCTCTGCAATTGCAAAAACACTCTGTGAAAGTCTTTACAGAAACATAGTAAAATCTTAGCAAAGGGTATTCACCTTTTGGAGTTCTATCAAAGATGATTAAGGAACCAAATTTCTAGCGTTCCTAATTGGATCGATCGTTGAGGAGGAAATATGAGAGTGATTAAATCCGGTAAAGGCGAGATCATCCAGCCGTTCGACTTGGACGAATTTCGTGAATGGAACCGCACCCGGAAAACCCGCAAGCTGGTGGACAAATTGATGACAGAGCAAGAAGCTGTCCAACAGTTCGTTTACGATGGCTGCTATATCGGCACCGAGCTGTACGGGACAGTGCGCTGCCCGATGAGCCTGGCGCGAGAAGTCCTGCGCCAGGGACGTAAAGACCTGCGCGTCTGCGGACAGGGCGTGCTCGAACTGGATCTGTGGCTGGCCGCCGGGATCATCAAAAAACTCGATATCACCTATATCGGGCTGGAAGTGTACGGCACCACCTCGGCCCTGCGGCGGGCGGTCGAATCCGGCCAGGTAGACACCTGCGTCGAGTGGTCGAATGCTTCGATCACCTGGCGTATGAAGGCCGCCGCTATGGGCGTCCCCTTCCTGCCAACCCGCTCCATGCTCGGCACCGATATGTTCGAGTACAGCGCCGCCAAGCTGGTGGAAGACCCCTTCACCGGCATTCAGGTCGCCCTGCTGCCCGCGCTGGTCCTGGATGTAGCCCTGATCCACGTCCACCGGGCAGACAAATATGGCAACTGCCAGATCGACGGCATCAGTGGATTTGCCCTGGAGATGTCGCGCGCCAGCAAGCGTCTGATCGTCAGCACTGAAGAGATCGTCCCCACAGAAGAGATCCGCAAATACCCAGACCGGACAGCCATCCCCTATTACCTGGTAGATGCGGTTGTGCATGCCCCCTACGGGTCACATCCCGGAGAAATGGCCTATTTATACGGGCGGGATGAACCCGGCATCCAGGAGTGGGTCGAGATGAGCAAGACCGCCGACGGCGCCAATGCCTACCTGGACAAATATGTCTACGGACTCGACACTCACGATGACTATCTCGCGCTGATCGGCGAACAACGCCTGCAAGAATGTGTGGAATTAAGAGAAAAGCGAGAGTAACCATGAATGAAACCACTTATTCCAAAACTGAATTGATGATCTGCGTGGCGGCCCGTCTCTTTGAAGATGGCACCACCTGCTTTATCGGCACAGGCATCCCCATGCTGGCGGCCATGCTGGCCTCCAAGACCACCGCACCCAATATCGTCCCCGTCTTTGAGTTTGGCGGGTTGGGAGCCATCTTGGAAGAACTGCCGCGTGCTGTTGGGGAAGCCCGCACCTTCCACAAGGGAATTTCCGCCTTAGGGATTTGCGACACGATGGAAACAGCCCAACGCGGTTTTATCGACTACGGCTTTCTGGGCGGGGCTCAGATCGACCCGTACGGCAACCTGAACAGTGTGGTGATCGGAGAGCATGCCAAGCCCAAGGTGCGCCTGCCCGGTTCAGGCGGTGGCAACGATGTGGGCAGCCTGTGCTGGCAAAACATCGCCATCATGCAGCACGATGCCCGCCGCTTTGTGCCCCAAGTGGACTTTGTCACCACACCTGGGTTCCTATCCGGACCAGGGGCGCGCGAAGCTGCTGGGCTCCCCCGCGGCACCGGCCCGCTGGCCGTTGTCTCCACCCTGGCTTTAATGGACTTTGAACCGGATACGTGCCGCATGCGCCTCAAAGCCCTCCATCCGGGCGTGAGCGTGGAGGAAGTGACAGCCAATACCGGCTTTGAACTCGTTATCCCCGAGCAGGTTGGGCAGAATCCGCCGCCCAGCGCTGAGGAACTACGCCTGCTGCGCGAGGAGATTGACCCCACCAAGTTCTATATCTAACCCAATCGGCGGGCATTGCAGCGGTGCCTTTCACATATAAAGGAAAAGGAAACTAAAAATGGTTCGATTAGTTCCGATGACAGAGAGCGAATTCGAGACCTATCTCCAAAAAGCGATTGAGGACTATGCCCAGGATCATGTCAAAGCAGGGAATTGGGACTCATCCGATGCCCTTCAGAAATCTGAAGAACAATTTCTCCAACTTCTCCCTGATGGGGTAGCATCTCAAAAACAACACCTCCTGTCAATTGAAGACGACCATACCGGCGTGACAATCGGCATGATTTGGTTTGCTGAGAAAAGCCAGGCGTCTCAACCAGCCGCTTTCATTTACGACTTTCTGATCCATGATGAATATCGAAATAAAGGCTATGGCAAGCAGACTTTGGCTGCATTGGATGAAAAAGCAAAGGAATTAGGTATAGAGATCATTTCACTGCATGTGTTTGGTCATAATAAAGTTGCCATCCACTTATACGAAACGGCAGGATACGAGATAACTGACCTGTGGATGGCTAAGAAGTTGAGTCGATGAACAAAAAGAACAGTGACTCACATTTGCCCATCGGGGAAGAAATCTTACCCGGTCTGATCCGGATCCCCCTGAATCCGATGGAAATCGTCAATGTCTACCTGCTGGGTGACGTCTTAATCGACAGCGGGCCGGGCTACGCGACCCGACAAATACTGACCGCGCTTGCAGGGCGGGAAGTGTCCGCCCATGCCCTCACACACGCCCATCCCGACCACCAGGGGTGCAGCCATGCCATTTGTGAGCAATTAGATCTTCCATTATGGTGCGGGGAAGCCGACCGGGAGGCAATGGAAAGCGGTGATTTGTCGGTTCTGCTACCCAACCCGCAATCCATGTTTGCCCGACTCAGCAAAAATTTCTCCGGTCCGGCCCATCCAGTTGCCCGGAGCTTGAAGGAAGGCGACCAGGTTGGCGGGTTTACCGTCATCAACACACCTGGCCACACCCTCGGGCATCTTTCCTTCTGGCGGGAGAGCGACCGGGCATTGGTTGTAGGGGATGTGCTCTTCCATCGAAACCCGATCACCCAGCGCCGAGGTCTGCAGGAACCCTTCAAACTGGCGACAGTTGATCCACCCCTCAACCGCCAATCTGCCCGAAAGCTGGCGGCTTTAAAGCCAAATGTGATTTGTTTTGGACACGGCCCGGCATTGTTCGAGCCGCAGGTGTTTATCTCATACGTGGAAAATCTACCAAAAGATTAATCCCCCCGGTGATTTTAAATCTTAAAATCCCCGTTTTTGTCCCTCCCAGGGGGGCTGTTTCTCCATTTTGAATTCCTCAATGCTGGGGCCATTCAGTTTTCCCAGCCGCCATAAGCCGTACAGGTAGCTGACAACCAGTAAAACGACCGTATACGGCCAGCCCAATGCCACCCGTACGGTTCCCAAGGCCTGGAATGCTTCTTGGCGAAACAGCCAGAACTCCAGCGCCAGGCGAATTGAGAAGGCCACAGCCCACATCATCGTGACCTCATTATAGGCAGGCAGCACTCTGGGATGCCAATACCACCCCAAGGGCCAGCGGCGGGTAATAAAGCTTGTCCAGGCCACCAGTGGGCGATTGAATAACACGCTGACCACACATAGGATCACGGTAGCCGCGCCGGAGATCAATCCCGGGAGAAAAAATCCCGTATCCGACCCGCTGACCCATACAAAAACAGCCGCCAGCAAGACCCCGCCAAACCCGCCCAGGGCATACACAAGGTTCTGCTTCTGGAATATCCGGTAGAGGGCGACTGCCCCAGCGGTACCCAAGGCCACCCACAACGCATTATTTAAACCGATAATTGAATTGCCAATCAGGAACAGCAGCAGCGGGAGAAATGAATCCAGCAACCTGCTCCCTTTACCTGCAAACACGGTTCTAAATTCTTGGACTAACTCTTCCAGCTTACTCATTCGCCCGCTTACCCATCCAGAATGTCTTCCAATCCCCTTTGCTGGCAAAAAGCGCCACCAGCACGTACAAACTTCCGGTAAAAAATCCCAAGACCATCATCAAGACAACCCAAAACAGGGACCGCACCACCGATTTTTCACGATAGACGATCCAGGCAGAGAACAGTATGAATCCGGTATACAGGTCCACCATTGAGACCACGCCCCACGGGTTCTGCAGCAGTTCCGCACCATCGGCACTAAAATTCCCGGCGGTAAAGCCATACACCAATACCGAGGTCATGGCCAATACCCCCAGGGCAGCAATCCATTTCGCTGTATTCATCCACCAATCTCCTTAGAGCATTAAAAGAATGCCAAAAACCAGTTCGGCCGCCACGCTGATGTAGTTGGAGCTTACGGGGGAGTCATCAACAAAAATGGATATGACCCGCACGACACCCATCGTGATATAGGTGATTCCCAACATCTGGTAGGTCTCCGGCTTGTTGATATACAAGGCCGCAGCCCCAAGCCCAACAAAAAGGGCGCCCAGAATCGTCCTGATCTCTGTAATCCCGCGCCCGCCGTCGACGGCCAAGCCGGTGAACCCCAACACCTTCAGCGGCCAAAACATCGAGACCGCTCCGGTGAGAATGGTAGCCACCGCAATAAAAGTTCTTAATATCTGAAGTGCCATAACTTTCTCCCTTCTAAATTGATTACAACTACCTCGCTGGTGGGCGCAGAATCAAAACTGGCGTGTTGGCTTTGTAAGCCTCGTAATCTGGCTGTCCGCCCCATTTTTCATCCGCCCGCGCTTCCAGCATCGGGACACCGCTGATCCGGGTGAGCAGCAGCGTGATGAAGACCGGCGAGATCAAGCTCACCCACTGCCATCCGCTCAGAACTGGCAGGGTGATGATCATCACACCAATCCAAAGCATAATTTCCCCAAAGTAATTCGGGTGCCGTGACCACGCCCACAGCCCGGTATGGATAAATCGATCCTTGTTGGCGGGGTCTTGCTTGAACTTGCTCTTCTGCCGGTCTGCAGTTACCTCAATGCCAAAACCCAGCAGCCAAACCAGGAAACCGACGAGGGCGAAACCACCCAACTCGACCTTTTTCTCCGAAGTGATTGCCGCTAAAGGTGCGGATAAAGAAAACACGACCCACAGCCCCTGCAAGGTCCAGGCACGGAGAAAACGGGCAAAGGATTTCTTGATCTCCCGGAAACGCCGGTCTTCTCCCGCGGCCTGGATTCGCAGGAACAAAAAAGAGCCTAAGCGGATCGACCAAACAGCGACCATCCCGGCCAGCAGCCAGGCACGTCCATCCACCGCAGGGTTTAATGCCAAAGCAACGGCCACAACAGAAAGGTAGGTGAGGCTGCCGGTCAGGTCATAGAATTTTTCAGTTTGTTTGAGGTAGGCCGGCACGAACGCCACCCATTGGATGATAAAAGCCAGACCAACACACAGGGCAAATAGCGGGAGTCCAAACGCCAGAACGCCACCCTGGCTGCCAGCCGCAGCAACACCTGCACCAATAGCCACGATAATCGGGATGCTGATCAAAGTTTTAGTATTGTTATTCATGAGTACTTCTCCTATCGAGGTTAATTAGTGGGGCTTGAAACAATTGCATACCCGACGGCACCGGGCCCAATGTGCGCCCCGATGACCGGTGTAATATCCACCGAATACACATCTCCTTGCGGGAGATATTCTGCGATCCGTTCCCGAAAGGCCTCTGCTTTCTGGGCCGCGTGGGTATGCAGTAAGGCAAACCTTTCCAGCGGCCAGTGTGCTTTCAGCATCTTCACCAGGCGGGCTTCAGCTTTTTCAGATGTGCGCACTCGCTCAGAATCCGGCTGACCATCCTTCATGGTCAGGATCGGTTTCAGCTGCAGCAAACTCCCCAACCCAGTCATGAAGGCATTCATCCTGCCGCTGCGCCGCAGGTATTCCAGCGTATTTAATCCAGCCGCCACAAATGTGCGCCGCATGATCGAATCTAAAGCGGCCAAAATCTCATCCATCGATTTGCCTTCTTTTGCCATTCGAGCCGCGGCTTCCACCTGAAAACCTGTTCCCAAACTCAGCTGGCGGGAATCTCGTACCGTCACGGGAGTTTGGGTAAAATCACGCGAGGCGGTTTTGGCAACTTCTGCGGTGGCACTCAGGCTTTCCGAGATATGGATAGAAAGGATTTGGTCTGCTCCATCAGAAGAAACCGCCTGATACGCCTGGCGAAAAACCTCGAGGCCCGGTGTGCCTGTGGTGGGATGGCTGGGATAATCCGGCAGCCGGGTGTAGAACTCCTCGCGAGAAAGCTCAACGCCATCCAGGTACCCCTTATCACCAAGGTTGATGTACAGCGGCACGACCGTGATCCCCAATTCCTGGATGATAGGGTCCGGCAAATCGCAGGTTGAATCAGTTACAATCTTGATCGTCATATACGTCTCTCTCTCACTGGTCTACGGTTAAAAACAAACCCAATAAATAAAGTTACGGCCAATATGCCGGTTGCTGCCCAGGCCGTAATCGAGACCATCTGGCTGGATGCCTGCTTAAGAGCGATCCCTACCAGAGCCCACACCAGAACCAGAACAAACGCCGTATCTTTTTCTCTTAAAAACATCGCCAATCCCAACAGCGCAGCCACGGCCAGCATGATCGCCGCCCAAATCTGTGTGGAGATTCCCCACCCGCTCCAATCAAAATAATAGAGCACTTGAGTAGCGTTGGCGATTGTGGCAACGGAGACCCAGCCGAGGTAAATACTGAATGGGACTTTTACCAGCCATTTCTCCCACACTGTCATGGAAGGCACCTCCTTAGAAAGCTGGAGGTAGATAAAAAGCAGTGCCGCGAAGAGAGTCAGCATGGCCACCAGGGTCAGCGGGAAGAATTCATAATGCCATAAAAAGATCCAGACCGTATTGGCCAGGTTCGCGATCCAGTATGCCGGCAGAATCTTTTGGATCAAGGGCTTCACTCTCTGGGCAGGTAAAGCCTGGTAAATAGTGAAAGCAATCAACCCAAGGTAAATGATTCCCCAAATTGAAAATACATATCCGGCAGGCACAAAGTAGATCGCAAAACGGTCCGAGATTTCTCCGGTTCCCTGCCCATTCAATGGCAAGGCGTTGGCCAACCCATTGACAGCTATCGTAAGCAAAGTGGTGAATATTGTCAAAATTTGATAAACAAGTGTCTTTTTCATCGATTCCTCCATCTGCGTTCAGCAGATACCCTCAATCTAAAGCGTTTCTTTCTGGAGTTGTTCCCGCTGAAAGACCTCAACCAGGGCTTCGCCCTTCTCGGCAGAAAATCTCCCAGTCTCCTGAAAATATATCTTTCCTTGTCGGTCTACCAGCAAGATCTGGATCTGGTCTTGCGAATCAATCCCCATTTGACCCAAGAAGTTCGATTTATTCAAATACAGCGTAATCGTCCGTTCACGCGCTTTTTGGTTCGGGATACCGGCCCGCATGCCTTCATTTAACATCCATTGGCCCAGGGGACCCATCCGGTAAATCACCGGTAACTCAACATAAGCCAAATCTTCGTAATCGCTTTCCAGCTGGCTGACAAATGGCAGCCAAGTATCAATATCAAGCTGCTGGTGTCGATAAAATGCCATCAAAACCACAGTGTGTTCGGCAGGAAAATCGGTTGGAAAGGTCAGTTTCTTTCTTTTGAGATTTTTCCCTGAAACTTCAGGAAATGTCTTTGTTTCCATACTTTATATCCTTTTCCCCAGTTAATTTTCGACAAACGAATACCCATAACCATGAGTAAATATGGGGCAAGCACCAATAAGATAACCGAAATTCCTCTTTTTGTCAATATAATGCACAAATATTATTGACGAATTGGAATTTATACTGTAGAATATGGCAACTTGCAAAGGATATAGAAATTATGACAGGACCAATTAACAAAAAACCTATTTACAATCTCAATCTTGTTTTACAAGAAACCGGTATCAAAGCCGACACGCTGCGCGCCTGGGAACGAAGATACCAACTTCCCCAACCAGAACGGACAGAAGGCGGGCACCGGCTGTTTTCCGAATATGATATTGAAACGATCAAATGGCTCATCGCGCGGCAGGAAGAAGGCATGCGGATCAGCCGGGCGGTTGATCTGTGGAACAATATCATCCGCAACGGTGAAGACCCGCTATATTCACTGATGGCCGACCAGACTCGTAAGCCCCCGGCTCCAATCAATGAGGCAGAACGCGAAACCCTTGAATATGAACGCAACCGTTGGATCCAGGCTTGCTTGAACTTTAATGAAAGCGCCGCAGAACAAGTCCTGACCCAGTCTTTTGCACAGTTTTCGCTGGAAACCGTTTGTGTCGAAATCCTGCAAAAAGGAATCTCTGAGATTGGTTCTCTCTGGTACCAGGGGAAAGCTTCCGTGCAGCAAGAACACTTTGCTTCGGAATTGGCTGTTCGACGGATGCATTCGCTGATCGCCGCTGCCCCGCAGCCCGTTCGCGATGGCACGATCCTGGTCAGCTGCCCCGAAGGCGAAGACCACGTCTTTTCACCACTAATGATCAGCCTGTTTCTGCGCTACCGCAGTTGGAATGTCATCTATCTGGGTGCAAATGTGCCCAAACAGGAACTCAAAGAAACCATCCAAAAAACGCAGCCCGACTTGGTCGTGGTGACTGCCATGAGACTGGCTACCGCAGCAGCCTTACGCGATATGGTTCTTTTCGTTCAGAAGCTGAATCTCCCGGTGGCATTCGGCGGGCGGATTTTTACTCTTCTGCCCGAACTTAACCAAAAGGTCCCAGGTTATTTTCTCGGAGAGAAATTACTCGAATCTGTCTCCAAGATTGAAGAAATGATGATGAACCCGCTACCACCCCGTGAAAGCCAAACTGAACAGAATCAGTTTGACGAAACAATTGCCACATTTCTCGATAAGAAAAACTTGATCTCATATCAAACGCTTCACAACTTGGACGAAATATTTGAGGGCCATATACCGGCAAGATCTATCCGAGAAGCAAACGAATTCCTTGCCCAAGATATCCTGGCAGCCCTCTCGCTGGGAGACATTTATCTACTAGGCACGAATATCGATTGGGTTCAAAGCCTATTGGCTCAACGCGAGTTTCCGCAAGATCTTATGTTTGCCTACTTAGAAGCCTATTTAGCAGCTGCCAAAGCCAATCTAGACGAAACAGGCCGCCCAATCCTGGAGTGGTTGGGGTCTGTCCTCACCAATCAACCTTAAACATTTTGAACAAAAATTATTTCAACTAGGGAGAGTATTTTTTTATGGCAACTCTTGAAACCACAAAACAGGGGAAACAATCCACCCCACGAAAAGATATGCGAGCTTTATGGATCGGTATCCTCTTCAGCATATCCTTCACCGGTCTAATCTGGTATTTAGGTCCTCTGCTGGATACCATACAATTAGCCCCAGACCAGGGTGCATCTTGGTATTACTGGAAACTGCCCAACCCCACCTTCTGGACTCGGGCGACGGCTTGGGGATTATATATCCTGCACCAAATCTCAATGTGGGGGCTGATCTATTACGCCCAGACCCGCGTTAAAAAATATTCCACCGCTCTGCACAAAGTCAATTATATTGCCCTGGCAATGAACGCCGTCTTCATCCTGCTGCGTGTGGTGCAAAGCCACCTTTGGTATGACGGGCTAGCGCAGGACGTCTCCATCTGGAGTTCTCAGGCCTCGGTGGCCATCCTGCTGGTTTGGGTGCTCCTGATGGAAAACAACCGCCGGGGGATGTTCTTCGGCAAACGCCTGCCGGTCTCTAAAGAGATCATTCGTGTCGCCCGCAAATACCACGGCTACTTTTTCGCCTGGGCCACCATCTACACCTTCTGGTACCACCCGACGATAGCAACCAGTGGCCATCTGGCTGGCTTTTTATATATGTTCCTGCTGCTTTTGCAGGGAAGCTTGTTCTTCACCCGCATCCACACCAACCGCTGGTGGAACTTTTTCATGGAAGTTGGCGTATTGATCCACGGCACGATCGTGGCCATATTTCAGGGCGCAGACCTTTGGCCGATGTTTGCGTTTGGTTTCGGGGGCGTGCTGGTGGTCACCCAAATACACGGCCTGAAATTATCCAAATGGGTGAAATGGGCGGTATCGGCTGCTTATATTGGGTTGGTTCTTCTCGTTTACAGTGAACGCGGCTGGGTCAAGATCAACGAGATCGTCCGCATCCCGCTGATCGATTACCTGGCTGTCCTGCTGCTGGCAGGCTTGCTCTGGCTGGGTATTCGGATTACCGATAAATTCCGTCGAAAAAAAGAGGCGCAATCCCTGAGTGAAGGAAAAATACCGGGGTATTCGCTTAAATCCTGAACATAAAGAGGAGCGGTGAAAAGACCGCTCCTCTTTGTTTATCGTAACTTTTACCGGGCTGGGTTATTTTTCTTCTAGCAGTAATTTCGCTGCTTCGGCTTCATCCCAACCGACCATAATCGTGCCGTAAATATCGAGCGTGGGGGTCACCCGGTTTCCCCCGGCCCACTCCTTGACCTGTTCGGCAGCTTTTAGATTGGTGGCCACATTCACTTCAACATACTCCAGCCCTTGCTGGTCGAACCATTTGCGAGCCTTGGCACAGGCCGGGCACCAGCGGGTGCAGTACAAGACCACCCCACCCTGAGGAAGTTCTTCCTCCTCTTCTTCTGCTTTCTGCACACGATTCTTGTATAGAATGCCAGGATCGACTTTAGCCAGTTCGGCAATTAAAACCTCATTATCGGGCTGTTCGTCGATATCATGGATATCAATGTAGCGGATGACCCGCCTCCGGTCGATGATAAAAATCGCCCGTTCGGCATCCCCTTCGTCTCGCAGCACGCCATAGCGTTGGGCAATTTCCCCGTGCGGCCAAAAATCACTCAACAAAGGATAGGTAATGCCACCCAAGCTCTCCGCCCAGGCTTGTAATGACGGGATATGATCGATGCTGATGCCCAGAACCTGGACATTCCATTCCGCAAACTTGGCTTTCTCCTCCTCGTAAGACGGAATCTGGCTGGTTCAGACCGGCGTCCAGGCCTTTGGGAAGAACGCCAGCACCGTGATCTTTCCCGCCGCACACAGATCACTCAACCGCACTTTTTCTTCCATGTGGCTTTCCAGTACAAAATCTGGTGCAATATCGCCAACTTTTAACTTCATGGTGTCTCCATTACTTTATCCAGGTAATTTCCTGATCCCCACCATTTTACTCCAAAAATGGCGGGGGTTTCGTGAAACAGGTGGGTGATTTTGCAGACCCCCTTGAATTTTATTCGCCGGTTGTGTGAGTCGTCTTATTTCTCATCAAGACCTCACCGACTGCGGTGTAAATCTTGTTTCTCACCCAAAAAGTTTATTTCGTTTAGAAATTTCCGTGAATACTCTCTCCTTCATAACGAAAATTAATAATTATTTCCTTTCCTGTGAGGCTTGTTGCATAAAAAACATACACTTTACTTGAATAGTCCAAAGATTCGCCCCCAAATTTCTATGACCATAATTAGTGACAACAGAATTGAGCCATATATCAATAAAGATTCATTTTTCAGTAGAACACCCAGAAAAATTGCCAGAATCATGGCTGTAATTATCGCAACATACCATCTCGCCTTTGGCAATATCATCATTCTCTGGCGTCTCTGTTTTGAGATAAACATAAGGAACAAAAAAATCAAAGAAATCACAGCATAAAGAAATCGAATATCCCCTTGGGAAAAAAATAAGATGTAAATAATTCCGAAAACCCAAGCCAGTCCAAGAAACAAAATTTCTACCCCAGATAAGATTACGCTTGGTAATTTCTGAACAACCTTTGCACGGCGATGATCTAAAAGGAATGCAACAGTTATTATCGGTAGTAATGTCAAGAGCAAAGTAACAACAAGAATCTGAAGAAATTTAAAATCCATAGCATTCTAGAAGTGGAGAAAAAATGCCAATCTCTTTGTTGTTATCATACACAAAAAATAAAAGCCTGTCATCAATAGACATACTCGGGTACTCATCAACGGGGGTAAAAATCCAGGAAATATCTCAATTTTAGTCAAGATTTAGAGTATCGTGACCACGCAATCTTTCCCCTGTGCTTTGGCCTCTCTTAAGGCTCGTTCCCCCTGATCAATCAATTCCTCAATCGTCTTACCGTTATTTGGATAATTGACGATCCCAACAGAAATCGTAACCGGGAATTGCCAATCTTGTGATTCCTTTTTTATACTTTCTCTCATCCTGTTGCCAATGTCTTTTGCTTTCTCTAAAACAACCCCCGGCAACACAACAAAAAACTCATCGCCAGATCTCCACCGGGCGACAAAATCATTCGGACGCACATCCCGTTTAAGTATCTCCCCCAATTTCTCTATCATATAATCTCCTTTTTGATAGCTTATCTTGTTGTATTCTCCCAAATTATCACCATCAATAATGAAGACCGAAAACGTAAAGTCAGGTTGATTCATTTTTTCCTGTAAGTTGTTAAGATATCTAATGGCTGCATTCATGTTTGGTAATCCAGAAACCGAATCCGTATAAGCCATTTCCAGAGATTGGTCCAACAATTCCCCCACGCGGGCAAGTTTTTCAATCATATCCATAGTTGAGGTATTTAACACAGCTAAATTTGGTACTTCATGGGCTTCAAATATCGCATAATTGCTAGACTTTAATTCCGTCTTTTTATTTAGGACCGTATCAATAATTCCCATCGTCCTCACCAATGACCATTCTGTGATTTTACTGAAATTTACTACCGCGATATTCGCCACAGGAGGTTCAAGATACCCTTGATGGCTTTCTTGATTAAATCTCTGTTCCAGTTTTTTCAAAACGGAGCGAACGGTTTCCGAGTTAATTTCACTCAAAATGACTGCAAACTCATCACCACCGATTCGGTAGACTTCTCCATTTGTCTCTTCGGAGAGGACGAGAGCAAACCATCTGATGGTAGAATCCCCGGCTGAACGGCCAAATTTGTCATTCACTTTTTTTAGCCCAACTACATCGATCGATATCAGAGAAAAAGGTGTGTCGGGTTCCTTCTCCATGCGGGAATGCAAATTTTCATAAAAACCAATCATGTTGCCAACACCAGTTAAAGTATCGGTTCGAAAGAGTTGTCGAATTTTATAGATATCATCATCCATCATTACGAATCATTGCTCCTAATCTTTTATTCTATTGGAATTTATCCACTTTAAAAGACACTAATTTTAACCATCATACAAAAAATAATTCTAACCGAAAGCTCAATCCCACATTTTAGCTAAATTAGATTTGATCCAGACCGCGGTCAATTCAAGTCCTGGATTTCCGGCTGGAAGTCCAACTCGGCGATCATTTGGTCTAATTCAGCTAAGGTCAGCGGGCGACCTTCCCCAGAGACTGCGACCAAGGCGGCTTCCATCATGTTGGTCCCAAAGGAGCGCCCATCGAGCGATGGGGTGGTAGTCACCAAGGTCGAGATTCCCACCTGCCGGAACAGTTCAATATCTTCCGGGGTGGTGGTATTGGTGATGATCGATTTGCCGTCAAGGTCATCGGGTAGGTGCTTCTTGATGTAATGGCAGTCCCCGGCAATCACCGATGCCCACTGATAATACCGGACGTATTTGGGTGTCCGCAGGTCCTGCTTCTCTCCCGTAGGGTAAATCCAGCTGAAAGGCAGCCGCCCGGCAATCGGCATTACCAAATCTGCCAATCGTTTTAACCCCATCTCCGAGCGCACCGGCAGCGGCAGGCTGAGACCAA
>JARROY010000005.1:0-19612 GCA_037383445.1 Anaerolineales bacterium
AGTCATGCTGAGCGAAGCGAAGCATCCCTCGAGTTATAGAAGGACCGTACCCAACCCAAGGTGGACTGCACCACCCGATCATTGGTTGGGAATTCATCACTCTATTCGGAATGATAACCAAAGATCGGGTGGTGCAGTCCACCTTGGGTTGGGTACGGTCCTCCTATAACTCGAGGGATGCTTTGCCTCGCTCAGCATGACTTTGGTTATCCCCCAAACCAGGGAAAATCTATGACTGGACTGGATTGCATTCACACCATTATGTAAAGACAAAAAAGCCGCTCAGCATGAAAACTGAGCGGCTTTTTTTGTCTTCGAATAATCTTTGGGTCTAATTTTCTTTAGACTTGGCTTCGTTGGCAATGTTTACAAACTGTTCAAAAAGATCACGAAGGATCGGTTCTGGCAAGGCACCAACTTGTCGATGGATCAATTTGCCGTCATTGACAAAAATCATTGTCGGAATACCCTGAACCCCATACTGCATCATATACTGCTGATTTTCATCGGTGTTTACTTTGGCGATCAACACCTTCCCATCATATTCAACAGCAAGTTTATCTAAAATCGGTGCGACCATTTTACACGGTCCACACCAAGGGGCCCAGAAATCCACCACAACGGGAATTTCACTGTTCAATACCTTGTCTTCAAATTCGGCATCGGTCACTTTGATTGGTTCAGTCATAGTCAGGTTCTCCTAAGTGTTTGCTAAGCATCTAGATAATTACAACCATTAGACCATTATACCTGCCAAATCCTTACCCCGCTTGGTCTGCAATGCGAGTGACAACCGCAGAAAACACTTTATCAGGGAATGAATCCACTCGAACATCGGCTTGATCACCGAGCATGATGCGCCCGTAAATTTCCTCTGGCACATAAACTGTGATGGTTAATTGGTCAAGTTTGCCAATGGTTAAAGCAGTTACCCCAGGCTGCAGCAACTCCCCAACTTCAATAGCTTTGGCCATTACAACCCCGTCCACCTGAGAAGACACGGTCAATTTTTCAATTTGCAGCTCGATGATGTTCAAATTCGCGCTGGCTTGTTCTACCATTTTATCGGCTTGATTGACAGCGGCCTCTGCCTGACCCAACGCAGCTTCTGCCAGATTGACAAAAGCCTCAGCTTGCTTTACCCCCAAGTCGGCGATAATTACCTCTATCGATCTCTCTCCCGTCTGAAGTTGGTACAACTTCGCCAAAGCAAGCTGATATCTCTCATCGGCTACCTTTACCCTCGCTCTAGCCTCCAACAAATCCTCGGCACCCTGATCGGATAATACACTATCATATTCAGCTTGAGCACTTTCCAACTCAGCCTCAGCAGAATCATACAAGCTCTGGAGATAATCGCTGATCGACTCTCTCCCATTTTGTTCAACCTGGCGGTCGATCAATTCATCAGCCAATTGGAAAGAAAATTGAGCAGAAGCCAGTCTTTCTTCAATTTGACGGATATCTGCATTGCTGACATCATTTAAGACATCCTCAAGATTTGCTTTTTCAATATTGAGGTCATCCAAGGCATTGGTCACCTCTTTATGCGCGACCTCAATGGCTTCATCCTGGCTGTAATACCAGGAAGGGAGTTCAAATTGATTTGGCGGATCCCCATTCCAGGATTCAGCCCGGGCCGGAACTTCCCTGAGCCGCACCGCTTGAAGCACAGAGTCATACTGCTGGTTGGCGATCTCCAACCCCAAATGAGCTGCCTGGACACCCGCATCAGCTGAGGCTTTGTTTGATCCTGCTGCGGCTAAACTTGTTTCAGCCGCTTCTAATGCAGCAACAGCTTGTCTATGCTGCGCATTTAAGGTTTCATTTTCCAATACCAACAATACGTCGCCGGCTTTAACTGCATCCCCTTGCTCGGCATTAATTTCTACTACTCGGCCATTGATCTCCGATGCGACCACAATTTCAACTGCCTCCACAACGCCTGAGGCTTCAATAACATTCGATGTCTGCGTTGTAGCCGAGGTAACCGCATCACACCCTGTCACTAAAAGCCCGATTAAGAGTACACCAACCAGCCATAAAAGTTTATTAATTCGCATAACTTGCCTCCTGAATATGATCAGACCATTTTGTTTTTTCAACTCTGATTCCCCTTTTTATCGGCTTCAATAAAAACGTCTTCCAGAGAAGGTTCAACCATCGAAAGCTGTTTAACAGGAATCTTTTCTTTTTTCAAATACCGTTCTACTTTTTTCCTGATGCTTGCATCGTCGCTGAAGACGTGCACAAGCGAACCATATAATTCAATGCTGTTGATTGGCAATTCTCCATTTGATGAGGCATCGGTGAGCAGGCTTACAAGCGATTTTGAATCATCAGGCACAATTTCTAAAATTTGATTTTGGAATGTTTTGGCTTTAATTTCATTTGGGGAACCGTAAGCAATTATCTTGCCATCTAAAATGAAAGCCAGGCGGTGACAATGCTCGGCTTCATCCATATAGTGAGTTGTCACAAAAATGGTCACCCCTTCCTGGACAAGTTTATATAATAAATCCCAAAAAGCCCTACGAGAAACCGGATCAACCCCCGATGTGGGCTCATCCAGAAAAATCACCTCCGGTTGATGGAGTATGGCGACGCCTAAGGCCAATCTTTGCCGCCACCCGCCAGCTTAATCTTGAGTCTTGACATGTTCTTTGCCAACCAGACCCGCCCGCGCCAAAGTCTCCTCGATTTTTCCTGGCATTTCGGATGGAGGAAGACCATACGCCGCGCTGTAGAATTGAAGGTTTTGGAGTACGGTGAGATCATTGTAAAGGCTGAACCGCTGGGACATATAGCCAATACGGGTACGAATTTGGTGAATTGCACCTCCATTTTCCAATCCAAGGAGTTCAACGTCTCCCTCCGTGGTATCCAATAAACCCAGTATCATGCGAATTGTGGTGGTTTTTCCAGACCCGTTGGGACCGAGAAACCCGAAGATTTCTGCCCGATGCACATCAAATGAAATATGATCGACGGCAGTAAAATCCCCAAATTTTTTGGTCAATCCCTGAACCGAAATGATCTTCTCGTTATCCGACATAACCTACCTAATTCAATGCCCTTCTCACATACCTCAATGAAAAAGCGATAATCACCACCCCAAGACCCGCTAACATGAGCAGGTTGGGCCAAATCACATCTAATCCACTACCTTTCAGTAAAATTCCACGGAGGATAAAAAGCCAATGTTGTGCCGGGACAAAATTAGCAAACCACTGCACAACCTGCGGCATCGATTCCACCGGAGCAGCATATCCGGTGAACATAAAATCTCCCATCCCGATCAACATGACCAGCAAAAAGGCCTGGTGCTGAGTTCTTGAAACCACAGAGATGACCATACCTTTTCCTAATTCGACAAACAAGTACCCAAAGGCTAAAACCAATAACAAAACCAAAGACCCCCGAATAGGCACGCCAAAAACAAAATGGGTCATCGAGAGCATCAAGATAAAATCAACAAAACCAATGATGATGACCGGGATCGATTTTCCGACGATGATCTCTAATGAGGAAAACGGCATCACAAGCAGTTGTTCAAGGGTTCCCAATTCGCGCTCCCGGGAAAAGGCAAGCGCAGCAAACAGCAACACGGTGAACTCCAACATGAGACCTAATTCAGCCGGGACAGTATAAAATGCTTCACTAAGATTTTGATTGAACCAAACTCTCAAACTGGGATCGAAACCCGCCAATTGTTCTGCAGAAAAACCAATTCGATCAATGATGATCTTCTCGCTGATATCTCGGACGACCCCCTCGATTGATCTTAATGCTTCAGAGGCAGGGATGCTTTCTGCGCCATTTAAGAATACCGGCAACTCTGCAGTCCCATAGCTGGTCTTTAATTCAGCCTCAAAACCATCCGGAATGATGACCGCCATCGTTATTTCACCATGAACCAGGGCATTTTCAATTTCATCTCTGGAAAATACCGATTTTTCCAGGGCGAAGGTGTCAGTATTCTCAAGGGCACGGATCAAACTTCTGCTTGAGGCACTTTGGTCAAAGTCTGATACTATCAAAGGCAAGTTAGTAATCGGTCGAGAGGTCGCCCAGCCTACCAAGAGAAGCTCTAATACCCCGCCAAACAGCATAAAGACCGGCAGCCACCAATCATTTTTTAGGTGGATAAACTCTTTAACTGTAAGCGCCCAAATTCGACGGAACATCGATCTCCTTTATTAAGCCAATCTCTTTCTAAAAAACAACCCGGCGAGGGCAGTAAAAACTGCCCCAAGAAATAAAAGCATCACCGCATAAGGCCACAGCACCTCAAAACCAACCCCAGATAAAAACACTCCCCGGGTAATGATGGCGTAATGAGTCCCAGGCATGCCTAACGACTCTAACCGCATAATTTCCGGCATGGATACAATTGGGAAGAAAATCCCGGTTAAGAAAAAGCCGGGGAAGAATATTAACAAGAAAGATAATGCAAGAGCGGCAGATTGAGTCTTCATGAACACACCCACCACGATTCCCATGCCCAGAATCGCAAACAAGAAGATTGCTGAAAGGATAAAAAATATCAAGAAATTCCCATTGAAGGGGACCTTGAACCAAAGGATCGCTAAAATTGGGATAAAAATAACATTTGCCAAACCCACCAACAAATAGGGGAACATTTTCCCAAACAAGATCTCCGACCTGCCAATCGGAGTTGCCAAGAGCTGCTCCAGTGTTCCATGCTCTCTCTCATGCGAAATTGTGAGAGCGACCAACATGGCGGGCAAACCCAAAACAATTGAAAGCAATCCGGGTACCAAGTCATTCCTTGATTTAAGGCTGGGGTTGAACCATGCCCTGACGCGCAAATCAATCGGTTGCAAGGATGCTTCCGATACACCAAGCTGGCTCAAATGGGATTCAAACATATTACTGATAAATTCTTCCGTTCTCAACCCGATATGATCAACAGCAAATCCACCGCTTTCAGGTTCAGTACCATCAATAATCATTTGCAGCCGAACTTTCTTAAACCCAACCAGATCGTCCGTAAACCCTGGACCAATGATAACTGCGGCTTTAATATCGCCTCGTTGAAGCAGAACATCAATCTCATCCATGTCTTCCACGACAGAATATAATGTCAGATCTTCACCGGCAGTAATCCTTTCGATGAAAGATTTAGAAAGCTGCGTTTGATCCTGATCCATCACTGCAACTGGAATATTTTTCAGGTCTACCGTCAGGGCATAAGCCATCAGCAACATTAATAAGGTGGGGGAAAACAACACCAGGAATAAGGTGTACGGGTCCCGGATAATATGGTTTACCTCTTTGCGAGTGACCGCCCAAAAATGACGAAGTGACATTACCCCTCCAATCCTTTCATCAATGAAATGAAAGCTTCTTCCATCCTTGGCGGGGAGACTCTTAATTCACGGTAGGACCGCTTGGTTTTCCTGAATATCTGCTCTATTTTGGGGATCTGGCTTTTTGCATCTTCAACCAAAATATGGTACGCATCCCCGTAAGTCTGTACTTCAATCACTCCTTGAATTGACTTTAAGATTTCCTCGACGCCTTCACGCGTTTCGGGAACCAGAACAATCATTTCTGCATTCAATGAAGACCGGATTTCCTTGGGTGGGGCATTCCGAATCAATTTCCCTTCATACATGAGGCCCACTTCTGAACATCGATCGGCCTCATCCATATAGGGAGTTGAGACAACAATGGTTGTCCCAGAAAGATGCAGATCGCTCAGTATGTTCCAAAATTCCCTGCGAGAAACAGGGTCAACGCCAGTGGTTGGCTCATCCAATAATAAGATTTCAGGCTCGTGGATCAGACAGCATGCCAGGGCCAGCTTTTTCTGCATCCCGCCGGAAAGTTTATCTGCTCTCCGGGTTCGGAAACCAGTAAGATTGGCAAATTCGAGAAGTTTATCCATCCTGCTTGCAACATGAGCGCGAGGTACGTCATAGAGGTCTGCAAAGAATTTGAGGTTTTCAACAACACTGAGTTCTGCATACAAACTAAAGCGCTGCGCCATATATCCAATTTTCTTCTTAATTTTTTCGGATTCCGTTTGCAGATTAAAGCCAGCCACCGACCCTTCACCGCCAGAGAGACTCAGCAACCCGGCTAAAATCCTAAGGGTGGTGGTTTTTCCGGCACCATCTGGACCTACCAAACCAAATAATTCTCCGGGATAAATCTCGACAGACAGATCGGACACAGCTTCTACATCTTTAAATGTCCGGGTAACATTCTTTATTTGGATGATGGGCTGATTGGATAAATCCATGGAATGTCCCTACGAAATTTGGTTACCTTGAACGCCGCATGAGCCATAAGACCAGCAAAGCACCCAATGCTGGTTCAAAGATCACCCCAAGAAGTCTCATAGTATCGCTAAAATTCATCATTGGAATTACGTACCAATCCAAAAGGCCAACAATTACCATGGTGAGAACCGAGGCGATGATGTCTCCTTGGAGACCTTTTGGCCGGTCACCTTTAAAGATCTTGTCGGCCAACCAGCCAATCACGACACCCGCAACCACCATCACGACAATAAGAATTACAACGTTCATCATTCCTCCTTTATCAACATCTAAACCTTAGTTAATAAATCAATCAACCTTGATCGTCACATTCAATTCCATCCAAAAAGATCGAAACACTCTTGGTGATTAGGGCTCGGAAGTCCACATTATTCATATCATAGGACCATAATAAAATTGATCCCTCAATGATCGAGCCAAAGGCCATGGCAACATCTGTGGCATCCAAAGGTTTGAATTCACCCTGGTCGATCCCACGCTGCACGACGGGGATAATCAAATCAAGGTAACGGTGCATACTTTCTCGAATAAACTTTCCAATTCTTTTATTGCGGAAGCTCATCGCCCAAAATTCATAAAGAATTGACATGAAGGGTTTTACAGAGAGCAAATCCTCCACAATTAAATCAATTAAACTCTGAAGCAAATTCCGAGCAGAGTCGTCCTGCATGACCCATTCTTCAATTTTTGAGAACTCTCTATCAAAAAAGGTGGTCAATAATGAGGCGATGATCTTGTCTTTACTATTGAAATACCAGTACAAAGCCCCCTTGCTTAATCCCGCTTCTTCTGCAATATCATCCATTCGAGCAGTATGCAAGCCCTCACGTGACAACACCTTTAAAGCAGCATCCATGATTTGTTGTTTTCGTTCTTGACTTACATCAGGTTTCGGCGACATAGTTTTCACAGAATAACTGACTGACTGGTCAGTTTGTTATATTTTATACGATTATCAGATTAGAGTCAACCTCTGTTTCTAAACACTCTTTAACTTTGCTCCCCCATCCTTTAATCCACTGCTTCAGTACCCACAATAATGAGTTGCATAATGGAAGATCAGTTCTGGTAAAAGAATTAATAAAAATCTTATTCCCTGTAAAGCTATTTTTTGGTACAATTTATTCGCTAATTCAAATATGTTTATATGAAGAGGAGATGCCCGCTATGCCACTTTACGGGTTCGTTTGTGAAGACTGCAATGATGATTTTGAAGAACTTGTGATGAGTTCTGCCAAAGCAGATGATGTTGTTTGCCCCAATTGCGGAAGCCGGAAGGTTCAAAGGCAATTATCTCTTGTTGCTGGCCTGAATTCTGCTTCTAGCTCCATCAGCAGTTCTTCCTGTTCCAGCGGAGGGGGTTGAGGAGTTCGCTACAGTTAACCAGCCGTGAGCTGGTTCCCCTGCTATTAAACCTATTGTAAAATTAATCAAGAGGATGCCGATGCAGAATGAACTTTCATTTACGGTAATTTTGTCTGAAAGCTATGATGAAGCCTTTCAAAAAGTTACTGAAGCCTTAAAAAAAGAAGGGTTTGGAGTCCTGACGGAAATTGACGTTAAAGCAACCCTAAAGAAAAAAATCGATGTCGATTTTCGTAAGTACAGTATATTGGGTGCTTGCAATCCTCCATTAGCCCATAAAGCGCTCCAAAGTGATCCTTTGGTTGGTTTGATGCTGCCATGCAATGTGACGGTGGAAGAGATTGAAAACGGAACCAAGGTCAACCTAGTTAACCCCATCTCAATGCTGCTAGCAAACCCACTCCTGGCAGATAACGAAGCCTTAAAGGAAGTTGCTACGGATGCATACCAACGTTTGGAGCGTGTAGCGAAAGATTTAAGTCAATCCTAGACAATTCTATCTTTGGGAAATCCCACTCGCCCGATAGGACATGAAACTTACGGCATAACAACCCGGAATCGTGTGCGGCGGGTGGATATTTTTTTAATTCGCCATGCTCCCAATTTACTTAAACGCCAAGATGGGCAATACAAATCAGCCTTTTATGTAGACATTGGATTCGGTCATAAACCAATGACTACCATAGAAAGGGCCAGCCATTTCAGAAAATTGAACCCTGATTTGCCGGTTCTTGGGGTTGAGATCGACCCTGAAAGAGTATCGGCGGCGCAATCTTTCCAAGCAAAAAGTGTACTGCGGTTTGAACAAAAAGGGTTTCCAATCGATACCCGGAAAAAAATTTCTCCTGTAAATAAATCACCCCGAGAAGAAAAAACATTCTAAGTCTTATTTAAACCAGCGCTCTCTAAATTCGTTTAACTCAGTGGATAAAGGTCTGCGCTCCCAAATGAGCCATCTAAATCTTCCCCTGGGTTTGTCCATATCAATGATCTTTTGATAGTGGGTGAGCAGTTCATCTAAAGTGATCTCCCATGTTCTCCCCTCTGCTAGTTGTCGCCCCCTTCGGCCATACTCCTTGGCCAAATCCGGGTTCTTGATCATTGTTTTGGCAGCCTTGATCATACTTTTAGGTTTATATGGGTCATATTGCCGCCCGTTATATTGATCAATGACCAAATCAGTCACTCCTCCGCTGTTGGGTGCTAAAACCGGCAAACCGGAGGCCATTGCCTCTACCACTACGTTACCAAATGTTTCTTTATCACCGGTAAACGTAAAAATATCCCCAGATGCATATGCGGCAGCCAGCTGCTCACCCTGCAGGTAGCCGGTAAAAATCGTATCCGTATCCGCAAATTTCTTTTCCAAATCAGCCCTGCTAGGGCCATCGCCAACGATGGCGAGTCTTACTTCTGGATATTTTTTGAGAATCGGATATATTCGGTCAATTCGCTTTTCTGGTGAAACCCGACCGACATACAACAACAAAGTCCGCTCAGGCTGATTAGCACTCAAGTAACTTCGCATTTCCTCAGAGCGCTTCTGGGGTGAATACAACTTAATATCCACTCCCCCTCTCCAAATTTCAACCCGCTCAAAATTATGTTCATAAAGCTGTTTGCGGGTAAATTCAGAGGGACACACATTCAGATCGACCCGGTTATGAATCCAACGAGCATACCGATAAATTGAATTCGAGAGAAATCCCAAGTTCCAATGTTCTGCGAAGCCAGGAACATCGGTATGGTAAGAAGCGATGACGGGGACCTGAAATAGTTTGGCAGCCCTCAACCCCGCTAATCCCAAACTAACCGGATTGACCAAATGGATCAGGTCAGGTTGGAACTCCCTCAATTTATTCTCCACCACAGCCCACGGTGGAGAGATATTTAATTCTGGATAAAATGGCACATGAACGGAACGAAATGAGAAAATCTTAGCCCCCGAATAGACCTTTGGCGATCCACCAGGCGCAAAAACTAATGCGGAATGGCCGCGTGTTTCCAAATGTTCTAATAAACGGCATACTTTGACCACAATGCCGTCCACTTTTGGTAAAAATGTTTCCGTAAAAATGGCTATGCGCACTATTAAAGATCCGGTTTAATAATCGACGTCAGCACAAACCAGGTCATCAGGATGAAAAAAGCTCCCGTCATAACCCCGGCAATTGTCTGCCAAAAACTATGGCTATGTGTTCGTATCCTGGCCCATGCGACCAATGGAACAATCATCAACACGGGATACATAGACCATCCTAAAGCAGCTACAATAAAGACCGACAACCCAGAGATCGCCGTAGTATGACCGCTGATTTTCCAATACATATTGATGAGGAAGAGCAGTGTGGACTGCATCACACCCATAATACCGAATGCCAGCAGTAAAAATGGGGCGCCCAATACCAACATGACAATCACGCCTACCACATTACTGAGAATAATCACCAGATAGACACCTTTACGATGTTGGCGGTTGGGGATATGGAAAGTTTCGATCTTCCCGCGCTTTAACAACAGGTACACGTATAGTGTAGGCACGATCACGACCAAAATCACAACCCAAGCTGCCCATCGCCAGGCATCTGGTGTGCCTAAAAACGCCGCCATCAGGAAAATACCCAAGACGGATATTAAAGGAGGATTCAACACATTAGAAACCCAATTTGCTAGCGTAAAACTCCAGCCCTTTTTTTGTGGCTCAGATTCAATTCTGGAATACGACATCTTTCTACCTTTACAAAACCTAATCAGAAGTTGATTCTATCACGTGTAAACAATTTTTTTAACTGTAAAACACCAATTTTTCAAAATCAGGCAAGAGATGAAACTGATAAATCATTTCATTCCCCCCTGGTTACATCCGAATCTCCGTTTTAAAGCAGCCGGTAACCTACATAAGTTCTACATATTTCCCTTACAAGCAGAAAACACAACCCAAATACACTAGTCTCAGACCAAATTTGGTTCAAACAACCATAAATCAGAAAGGAGACACAAATATGAATAAATGGTTAAAAATTTCTTTGCTAACAGTTTCAGTGTTGGTGATTGGTTTTGGCTTGATGGCATTCCGGGGTTTAGGTAATCCCCGGGAGGGTGACGGTTCGAATGGACACACCGCGGCTCTCGCTGAAGCGCTGGGGATTTCCGTTGAAGATTTAGAATCTGCGTATGAAGCTGTCCATGTCAAAATCATCAACCAAGCAGTCGACGATGGGCTTCTGACACAAGAACAGGCTGATCAGATCCTAAGCCAGGATGCTCAATTGGATGGAAGACAGATGAAATCCCCCGGTCACTTTGATCGCGGCGAGAATTTCAATGAACTTCTGGCTGAAGAGTTGGGTATCGGGCTAGAGGATCTTCTCACAGCCTACCAACAAGTTGAACAAACCATGCTGGAACAGGCTTACGCGGATGGGAAGATTACGCAAGACGAGTATGAGAGGATGCAGCTGCGGTTGACGATGAAGCCATACCTCCAGGAAGCGATGCAAACCGCAACACAAAATGCAATCGATGCTGCATTGGAAGATGGCGCAATAACACAAGAACAAGCGGATCTCCTGATGGAAAATTCAAACCGTTTTGAGCCAGGGATTGGCGGGCCAATGTTTGGCCCTCACCCAGGAAGGCTACCATTTTTCCATCACCCATTAGAATCGGGGGGTGACTAACAAGGAAATCGAACCTAATTAGACCTGCCTTGCAAAGATACAATAATTCAGGCTCAGAGTACTCTGAGCCTGAATTATCTATAACAACCCGGAAGTAGGTCTTAAGACTGTCGGTTCCTACCTCCCGTTTTTGTTGATATTATATTTAATAAAAATCCGCACTCCATCCAATTCAAACAAAAGCGCGGCTTTGATTGCCGCGTTTTTGGGTGGGCTTTGGGTGCCTTTGGCTTGATGCATCCATCACCTACTAGGAAAGGAGGAGAAGAAAAATTTAAACCCCCAACTAAATCTATTCTAAGACTCAAATATTACCTAGTTGTGATTAAATTGTGTAGAAATTATTTAGTTATTGTTCTCTCAAGACAAATTCAATCCAAATTCCAGCCGGATCCTGAACGCGGAGAGTTCCATTCTGCCGTGAAAAATTGATTTCATGGCTGGAAAGTTTATTCGCGATTGATTCTTGTGACGACATGGATGGCAAAACAATCTGATAATCGACCAGACCCAGGGAATCTGCGGGAGCAATCCCACCACTCATCGATCGCCATGTGTTCATCCCGATATGGTGGTGGTAGCCACCAGCACTCAGGAAACCTGCCCCTGGCATTTTAGCGATTAAATCAAAGCCAAGAATATCCTGATAAAAAGCCGCGGTTTTAGACACATTATTGACTTGAAGGTGGATATGCCCCATCTTCGTTCCTTCTGGTAAGCCAGAAAATATGTGTGGCGAGGCTTGCTCTAAGAGTGACTCAAGATCGACAGATTTCGTATCCATCTGGATTTGCCCGTCAATATATTCCCAAGTTTCTTTGGGACGGTCGCGGTAGATTTCAATTCCATTTCCCTCGGGATCAGAGAGATAAAGTGCTTCACTGACCAAATGGTCTCCGACGCCGTCTAAAGGGTATCCGATTGAAATGAAGTGTTTCAACCAACGTCCCAGCTCTGGACGGTTAGGCAGCAAGATAGCTATATGGAATAAGCCCGTCGAATTAGGGTGACTGATTCCATCGGGGTTTGAAATCAACTCAACGAGGGGCAGGTCGCCTACTCCAAGTTTTACAGATTGCTGATTGTCATTGATAATCGCCAGCCCAATTATATCCCGATAGAATTTTTTCATACCAGGCAGGTCTTTTACCGCCAAACGGACAGTCCCAATTTCAGTCTTGGGATCAATTTTTTCAATTTGTCTTAATTCAGTCATTTATCCATGCTCCTGATATATTTAGACTTAATTAGTCCATATTAAGTGACCAGGCCAACAGCCTGGTTCTTACACTAATAGTTTTCATGTTTTGGAATATTTTTACTAGTTTTAGACTAATTCCCAAGGAGGTTTTTCTCTACCCTGGCCCAAAGCGGCAACAATTTCTTCTTGATAAGCCGGCAAAAGGGATGCGGCTGCTTCTATCAGCCCAAAGCATCCGGCCATCATCATATCCCCATGTGGTGTGGCATAATAAGGCTTTAAGCTAGAGTTCTTCATCATTGCCCAACGGGGACCGGTTACGGCCATCAGGAAATCCTCTTCGGAAAGATCACCCGATGGGGAATCCAATATCAAGGCACCGTGCCCACTATCTAAGAATATTTCTTCGTGGGTTAAAGTACCTTGTGCCAGTTTTAATAAAAGACCATCTAATTTTTTCGTATCCAGCATACCGGTATGGTGCTCGAAAACACCAGTAATCCCCTCTGTGGATAATCGGAAAGCTATGGTATGGAAATTCCCAACGTTTGCCACCACGGTTTTTTCTTTCGATCGAATATTATTATCCTGCATGGCACCCAGGACTGCTGCCGGCGCGGTGTCCATAAGGATTAGTTGCGTATCTAATCGATTTGCAGACGATACAACTGCCCCCATTCGCGTCATGATATCGGGAACATCTTTGGCCAAGAAGGCAAATGACCTTAAATGGGTATCCCGGTTTACGCGATCTTCGATATAGTCGAAGCGAAATTGACGGTCTGAGTATCCTGGGGGTGCTGCACCATGGTCAAAAACGGCCACAGCAACACAATCAAGATCATCAAGCGACACATCAAAATGTGAAAAGGCAAGCTGGATTTGATCAAAATCAAAATCTCGCAGCTCTAATTTCAACACATCTTCGGGGAGTTTTTCGACTTCTTCATCACCAATCAAAATAATACCCATATCGGCGACCAGTTCTAGGTCATCATTAAACGATCGGGCTGCATCAGCAGTTGCATAAACTTTATACCCAGCATTGAGATGATCTTCCGCCGCCCAATGACTGGGTCCTCCACCCATTGTGACACCCTTAAGAGCAACATCATGCCCCTGTCTGGTTGCTTGTTTCAATTTACGATGAGTGATCATTGTCGGGGATGGTTGTACCATTTTAAAACTGTTTTCAATATCCACCCTTGAATCAAATAACAAAATGTCCTGGGTTCCGGTACCCACATCTACAGCGAGTATTTTCATACCAATCCTTTTATCTTTTTATTCTGAAGAGATTAAATTGTTCAAGAATAATTATTATAAAATAGGTTCAGGTCGAATCAAAATGATCCGAATGGCAGGGTCCTCAATCTTTCTCCGGTTAGATAGAACAGTGCATTGGCAACAGCTGCGCCAATTGGTCCAATAGGTGGTTCTCCCAGGCCATGAGGCTTATCATCTCCCTGAATTAGTTCGACATGGATATCAGGTGTATCTCGCATCGAAAGCAAGGGATACCGATCGAAATTACTCGGTGAGGGCAACCCATTCTCTGCGATTGCTTCTTCATACAACACTGAACTCAATCCCATTGTCAGGGCGCCTTCTACCTGAGCTTTCGCCCCATCAGGTGAAATCACCATCCCCGGGTCAACCACGGCAAAAACCTTATCCACTTTGACCCGATTATTGTCTATGCGCACCTCAGCGATTTCTACTACTACCGTCCCTGCATCCAGGGCTAAAGCTACACCTCGACCGACACCTTCAGGTGCTGGTCTTGTCCAATCTGAGACTGCTTTTGCCCGAATCAGAGCATTTCGCATGCGTTCGCCTAGTTTTGTCTCCGGCATATTTAATAATCGAAATTCCAACGGGTCCATTCCAATGCTAAAAGCCAATTCATCGATAAATGATTCTATCGCAAATATGTTCGCAAACAATCCCAACCCCCTCCACCATCCCGTCGGAATTGGCAAGTCAGCTAGATAGGTTATGGTTTGCTTATTCGGTACACCATACTGAATCATAGCCCCCCGCCAGGACCCAAAATCAGCCCCAAGGACCGTTTTTGCGATCTTAGGCAGAAACGGAAAAGACACTTGCCCACTTGATTGTTGATGTTCGAGAGCTTCAATTTTCCCGTTTGAATTGACCACCCCGCGTAAAACATGATGCGTTGGTGGACGCAAATAGCCATATTGAAAATCTTCTTCCCGGGTCCACCCTACGTGGACTGGCTTTCCAATAGAATCCGATAAAATGGCTGCCTCGACGGCCACTTTTTCCTCTACCTTTCTGCCAAACCCCCCACCTAAGTATGAAGGCACCACCCTGACTTCCCCTTTATCCCTGTCGATTGCTTCTGCGACAAATTCTTGGATCCGAACAGGTGCCTGTGTAGAAACCCAAACTTCAACCTTATCCGCGCGCACATCCGCAACAGCAGCTTGCGGTTCCAAATGTGCATGAAAGGCCATTGGGATTCTAAATTCAGAAGTCAGCACCTGGCTAGTGTTTAATTGTTCTGTTGGGCTGCCTTCTTTCTGGATGACTACCCCCTTTCCCTTTCCCACAGAAACTAAATTTTCAATATCCTCCTGGCTGAAAGAATCAACAACTTCCCATTCTAAGTCGAGTAATTTCAAAGCTTCCCTGGCTTGAACTCTTGTCTCTGCGACTACACCTGCAAAACCTTCTTTAAGTACAAGACTCACTACCCCCGGGGCTGCTTTTGCTGTCCCCTCTGAGGCTTTGATTAACTTAGCCCCGATGGCAGGCGGCCGCGCCACTGCACCATAAACCATATCCGGTAGGCGTTTATCGTACCCATATATTGCCGCGCCGGTAACTTTATCAACGAGATCAACCCTTGGGATAGATTTCCCGATAAACTTGAAATCGGTGGGGGATTTCATTGGCGGGACTTCATCCGGGATTTCCCACTGCTCCACGTTCCTGACAATTTCGCCGTATGAGAGGGCTTTATCATCAATTGTCGAATGAACCCATCCCTTTTCTGCCTTTAAATTTTCAACAGGAGTGGTTAATATTTTAGATGCTTCTTTTATCAACATCACGCGCATTAGAGCTCCAGCCTCCCGTAAGGGCTGGTATAAACTTGATACTGTACTGCTACCGCTTGTGCCAACACTATCATCCAAACCCTGTCCAGTTCCTGCTTGTCGAACCTCGACCTGATCCCAACTTGCTTCTAATTCTTCTATTGCGATTTGGGCAAGGGCAGTATGAACCCCCTGGCCCATTTCTACTTTAGGCAGATAAACAATGATTTGATTCTCAGGTGTGATCTCAAACCAAGCGGTTGGTTTCCCTTCTACGGCACCAAATGCTCCATCTGAACCATCCACAAATTCTGCTATTTTTTGCCTGGCAAAAGGAAGACCAACGGAGACTCCGAGCACTAAACTCGCAGTTCCAGTGCCCAAAAGGATCAAAAAACCTCGTCTAGAAAGTTTCTTACGTTCTTTTTCAGCCATTTGATTCCTCCTTGGAAATCTGTTTGGAAGCATCGGAAACGGCAGCTTTGATACGCACGTAAGTCCCACACCGGCAATAATTGTTCCCCATGGCAGACGCTATCTCCTCTTCTGTCGGTTGGGGATTCTTTTCCAGAAACGCGGCTGCGGTCATCATCTGGCCCGGCATGCACCAACCGCATTGGGGCACCTGATGGTCTATAAAAGATTGTTGAACAGGGTGCAGCAAACTTGGGTCTGGAGAATATTTTTCTGCTAGCCCCTCAATTGTTGTGATTTCCTTGCCTTCTACAAAAGACAATGGAAGGACACAGGAACGTACAGCCTGCCCGTCAAGATGAATGGTGCAAGACCCACAAATCCCCATTCCACAACCGTATTTCGTGCCGGTTAACCCCAGTTCGTCTCGCAATACCCAGACCAGCGGACGAGATAAGTCACCATCCTCAACTTGATATTCTCTGTGGTTGATCAACAACTTCATCCATATCTCCTTTTTGACCTATTTAAAAACACATCTTGTCTAACCAAAAAGCTATGGCATAGACTGTGCGTCATGCGATTTAATTTCTAAATAGATTTAAATTCTAAGGAATTTATTGACCTTTTGCTAGCTATTCCAAAATCACCAGCAAAGCATCCTTTTCCACCTTTTGATCGCTCTCGACCACGATCTCCTTAACCACCCCGTCTACCGGAGCGTGGATCGCCATTTGCATCTTCATTGATTCCAACACACAAACTGCCTGACCTTCTTTCACCTGCTGTCCTTGTTCAACATTAACGCTGATCACTAACCCCGGCATCGGCGCTCGTAGTTCTTTATCGGACAGCAGGGTGGTGCGAGATTTAACCTGACCCCGCTCCGGCTCCACTTGAGCCAGGACTTGCTTTCCATCTGCCATCACCAGGTACGAACTTTGGCCTTCAACCTTCATATGAAGCTCGAGTTTATCCTCACCGTGATTCATCAGGTAGAGACCAGCATCATTTAGCTGCATTAAGTCCACCTGGATGTCCTCATCGTTGATTTTGATCCCCGCTTCGGTTATTTCGATCCGGTATTCATTTTCTCCAATTTTTATTCGATAAATTGCCATTGACGTTTTATCCAATTCAATTGCTGGGCTTTAGATATTTTAACCCACATGCAGCAAAAAAGGGACGCACGAAATGTGCATCCCTTTAAACTTAGCAATTTTCGAACGTATTAATGTGCTCCCCGCATTTGTTCTTTCCAGGCTGTGGTTCTCCAGTTATTCTCCTGGGACTTTTTCTGTGTTTTTCTCTTTTTCTGTTGGTGTTCAACAAGCGCGGCTGCCAGGGCGACGATCTTTTCCAAAGCTTCAGATCTTTCTTCCATATTGGGTTTAAAGTTATCGAGGAATGTGGTGTTTACAGTCCCACCAATGAATTTATCCTGAGCAATGATCTTAGTGAGGAATTCGATATCGGTTGGAACGCCGCTGATCTGGAATTCTTCTAAAGCTCTCCGTAATCTGTGGACGGCAATTTCGCGATCTTCCCCCCAAACGATGACCTTCGCCAGCAACGAATCATAGTGCATAGTGACATCCATCCCCATGTACAAAGCACTATCTACTCGAATTCCCGGACCATCTGGTTCTTTCACATATGTGACCCTACCGGTTGCGGGCAGGAAGTTATTGGAGACATCTTCGGCCAAAATTCGCGCTTCAATTGCTGCTCCACGGACAAAAATATCCTCTTGCGAGATGCGCAATCGACCCTCAGCGGCTAATCTAAGCTGCATTCGAACCAGGTCTAACCCTAAAACAAGTTCCGTCACGGGGTGCTCTACCTGAATTCGCGGGTTGACCTCAATAAAATAAAACCTTCCCTGCTGGTCGAGCAGAAATTCTACCGTACCCAAACTGCGATAGCCAAGCTCTAAGCCTAATTGCCTGGCATATTCATGGACTTTCTGGCGCTGTTCTGAGGTCAACCCAGGAGCAGGGGCCTCTTCAATCAACTTCTGCCGCCGCCGTTGGATAGAGCACTCCCGTTCTCCTAGCACCAGCACGGTCCCATTACCATCCCCAACGATCTGGACTTCAATGTGCCGGGCTTGGTCTACAAACGGTTCCAAATAAACGCTCTCATTCCCGAAAGAAGCATGTGCTTCTCGTTTTGCTAACCGGATCATTTCAATCAATTCTTCGCGAGTGTGTGCAATCCGGATCCCTCTTCCACCACCCCCAGAAACGGCTTTTACCATTATCGGAAACTCAACCTCAACATTAGAGAGCAACAATTCGGGATCAATACTTTTTTGATCGACCGGTAAATCTGGGCCAGCCAAGACTTTTAATCCAGCTTCTCGGGCTACACAGCGGGCGGTCAGTTTATCCCCGGTTAGATCTATTGTCTCAGGTCTAGGACCAACAAAAATCATACCTTCTTCCTCAACCCGGCGAGCAAATTTCTCATTTTCTGACAAAAATCCATACCCAGGATGAATGGCATCCACCTGTCTTTCCTTTGCCACCTGGATAATTTTCTCAATGTTTAGATAGCTTTCTTTCGCTTCGGCGGGACCTATCAAACAGGCCTCGTCCGCATAGCGGGCATGTAAGGCTTCCTGATCCGCTTCAGAATAAACGGCAACGCTCTTGAAGCCCAGTTCCCGGCAGGCTCGCATAATACGAATAGCAATTTCACCACGGTTTGCAACCAATACTTTCATAACTCTCTCCTAAAAATGGACTACAAAGGAATATTGCCATGTTTTCTTGCAGAGGTCGATTGGCGTTTATCTTGAAGCGATTCTAAAGCCAAGATAAGCCGCTTACGAGTTTCCGCAAGAGGTATCACATCATTGAGATATCCCCGTGATGCCGCAATGTATGGATTGGCAAATTCATTCCTGTATTCTTCTATTTTTTGTTGGCGCAGAGTATCTGCATCCTCTGAATTGGTAAAATCTCTCCGGTAAAGAATGTTCACAGCACCTTCTGGACCCATCACTGCCAAATTAGCATTTGGCCAGGCAAAATTCAAATCGCCACGCAGATGCTTCGAACTCATCACAATATATGCTCCCCCAAACGCCTTACGCATAATGAGGGATACCTTGGGGACGGTGGCTTCTGCATAGGCAAAGATCATTTTCGCTCCATGCCGAATCACCCCACCGGCTTCTTGGTTTGTTCCCGGCAAGAATCCGGGGGTGTCTACCAAGGTGACTAGGGGGATATGGAACGAATCACAGAATCGGATAAAGCGGGCTGCCTTGTCCGAGGCATCAATATCCAATACCCCAGCCAACACTATGGGTTGGTTAGCCACAATACCAACCGAATGCCCATCCATTCTGGCAAAACCGACAACAATAATTTGGGCAAAATCCCTTTGGACTTCTAAAAATTTACCCTCGTCCACGATGGCAGAAATGACATCTTTGACATCATATGGCTGGCGTTCCTCTCGGGGAACTATTATCTCTAACTCCGGCGTCTTTCGGGCAGGATCGTCAATCGGGTCAAGAACTGGCGGTGGCATGAGGTTATTGGAAGGCAGATAGGACAGCAG